>VYCZ01000137.1 GCA_009843675.1 Gammaproteobacteria bacterium
CGGGGATACTGACGATGAGAAACTGGAAGGTCTCACCAAACGTATTGAAAAAGTGCTGGACGAGCGGGTGAAGGAAGTGCGCATCACCCGGCGCCTGACCGCGTCACCGGCCTGCCTGGTGGCCGATGAATACGGGATGGGTCGCCACATGGTACAGATCCTGAAGGCCTCGGGCCAGCAGATGCCGATGGAGAAACCCATCCTGGAGATTAACCCGGACCATCCCATCGTCGGGAAGCTGCAGAACGAGGAGGATGAAAACCGCTTCGGGGACTGGGCCAATATCCTGTTCGAGCAGGCCCTGTTAAGCGAAGGCGGCCAACTGGAGGACCCCGCCGGCTTTGTGCACCGGCTCAACAGTATTTTCCTTGAGTTGAAGTAGTCTATTACAGGCTAAAAAACTCGACGGCATTACCCCCCGACAGCCTGGATTTGGTCTGCGCGCTGAACGCGTCGGAATCGCTGATCAGGGAACCGATGCGCTGTTCGCCCAATGGGAACGGATAATCAGAGCCCAGCATGACCCGTTCCTCTCCCATGACGTTCACCAGCAGCGCCAGGGCATTCTCATCGAACACGGCTGAATCCGTACAGAAGCGGTTGGTGTAATGGGACGGCGGATGCGGGCAGTCCTCGCGGACGATATCCCGGTTGTTCCAGGCGTTCTCAACGCGTCCCAGTAAAAAGGCAAAACTGCCGCCGCCATGAGCAAAGCAGAGGCGTAATGTATCCGGCAGGCGTTCGAAAGCGCCCGATAAAATCAGGGAAAGTATGGATAACTGCGTCTCCGCCGGCATGGCCACCAGCCATTGCAGCATGTATTTCGGCATGCGGTCCGGCGCCATCATGTCCCACGGGTGAACCAGCACCGCCGCGTCTTCTGAGGCACAGTGCTGCAGGAATGTTACCAGTCCCTCGTCATCGAGGTTCCTGGGTCCGACGTGGTTGCCGATCTGTACTCCCAGGTGGCCAGCATCCACGGCCCGGCTGACCTCCCTGCAGGATGCATCGATGTCCTGCAATGGCACCTGGCACAGGGCTTTCAAACGTTCAGGATTATGGTTGCACAGTTCAAGCGCGGCGTTGTTGAACAGCCTGGCGCATTCCAGCGCCTGGTCCGCCGGTTTATCGTAGGCAAACAGCAGCGGGGTGGCGCACATGATCTGGATGTCGATCCCGTCGCGGTCCATCTCCTCCAGTCTGAGCGAGGGATTCCAGCAGGCCTCGTACACCGGCCGGTAGTCCTTGTTCCCCAGGGTAATCATGCCCCTGCCGGGTTCGGTGTGGCGGAAACCCGGCCACTCCCCGCCGAAGCGTGCGGTCAAATCCGGGATATTGTCAGGATAAAAATGACTGTGGATGTCGACGACCGGGTTCATACCGCGATCCAGTCCTCCGGTGGATGCTTGCCGGGATGCAATGCCTTGCAGACGGGACAGGTACGCAGTGTTTCATCGTTGAAGAACTTCTCAAACAGCGGCGGCAGGTCCCTGACGATGGACACCAGCAGAACCTCGGCCCGGTGGACCAGGCTGCCGCACTCGAAGCAATACCATTCGAAACCGTCTTTTTCGCCATCCGGCCGCTTGGGTTCCACCACAAGGCCGATACTGCCCTCCACCGGGCGCTGGGGTGAATGCCTCACGTGCGCGGGCAGGAAAAAGATATCGCCCTCGCGAATCGGTACGTCGTAAAACTCGCCACTGTCGTATACCTTTAACACCATATCGCCACGCAACTGGTAGAAAAATTCCTCGGCCGGGTCATCATGGAAGTCGGTGCGCCGGTTAGGGCCCCCAACGACGGTCACCATCAAGTCGGTGTCTTCCCATATCTGTTTATTTCCCACGGGTGGCTTGAGCAGGTGTGAATGTTCGTCCAGCCAGGCCTGGAAGTTAAAGGCGCTGAGTTTTGTCATGGGTGTCTCCCGCCGTTATCATTTCATCTATTGATATCCCTGATTAAATCAGAGATGCCGGGCTTATTCAACACCGCCTACCCAGCCCTGTTCCGTCAAGGTATGATGAGCGGCTTAAGCAAATACAATTCAGACCGGAAAATATTGACCACTCTGCGCCAACTCATCGACTGGACCGAGCAGCAGTTTATCGCTTCTGACCTGTTTTTCGGCCACGGCGCCGAGAACGCCCTGGATGAGGCCGCATACCTGGTACTGGGCGCTCTGGACCTGCCGTTTGACGTAAGCCCGGATCAGTTGAACGGAAAAGTAAGCGCAACCGGGCAGAAGCGTATCAGGGAACTGGTTGATGAAAGGATAAGCTCCAGGAAGCCGACGGCCTACCTGCTCAACAAGGCCTGGTTCGCAGGCCTGCCGTTCTACGTGGACGAGCGTGTCCTGGTCCCCCGTTCACCCATTGCCGAACTGGTCCGTGACAGGTTCTCACCCTGGATCAAACCCCCGGAAGTAACGCGCATCCTGGACCTGGGAACCGGTAGCGGTTGCATTGCCATCGCCTGTGCCCTGGCCTTTCCCGCCGCGGTTGTCGATGCAACGGATATCAGTCCGGATGCGCTGGAAGTGGCGCGCATCAATTGTGAAAGACACGGCCTGGGACAGCGGATAAACCTGGTCGAATCGGACCTGTTCGGCGCATTGGGGGACAGCAGGTATGATATAATCGTCTGCAATCCGCCGTATGTAACCGATGTGGAAATGGCGGCATTGCCGGCTGAATACCGGCATGAACCGTCTCTTGCCCTGGCGGCGGGTATTAC
>VYCZ01000115.1 GCA_009843675.1 Gammaproteobacteria bacterium
GCAATACCTTGGCTTCAAGGCGGAATATCCCGACATTCTGCTGTTCTTCCGCATGGGTGATTTCTACGAGTTGTTTTTCGAGGATGCGCGCAAGGCGGCGCGCCTGCTTGACATCACCCTGACTTCCCGGGGCAAATCCGGCAACCAGGTGATCCCCATGGCGGGCGTCCCCTACCATGCCGTTGATTCCTACCTGGCAAAGCTGATCCGCCAGGGTGAATCGGTCGCCATCTGCGAACAGATCGGCGATCCGGCCCTGGCCAGGGGGCCGGTCGAGAGAAAGGTAACCCGGGTGGTCACGCCCGGCACCGTTACCGATGAGTCGCTGCTGGAAGAAAAGACCGATAACCTGCTGGTCTGCATCCATATCCTGGGGGACGAACATGGAATCGCCGTCCTGAACCTGGCGGACGGCCGCTTCACGCTCAGCCAGACCCAGGACCGCAATTCACTCCTGGACGAACTGGCGCGCCTGCAACCCGCCGAACTGTTAACCTGCGAAGGCAGCGGAATGGAGCAGGACCCGGGTATTTCCTGCAACAATGTAGCGCCGCGCAATCCGTGGCATTTCGATCCGTCCAGGGCCGGGGACGCCATCAAGCGGCAGTACCAGGTAAAGGAACTGGAAGGTCTGGGTCTTGCCGGGTTGACGGCTGCCACCGCGGCCGCGGGAGCGCTGCTGCAATACGTCAATGAAACCCAGAGCACGGCACTGCTGCACCTGCAGCAGATCAAGGTCGAACACCGCTCGGACAGCCTTATTCTCGATGCCGTCACCCGCCGCAACCTGGAACTCGAAGAAGACCTCAGGGGCAGGAAAGCAAACAGTCTGCTGGCCGTACTGGATACGACCGCGACGGCCATGGGCGGCCGGCTGCTGAAACGCTGGCTGAACCGGCCCCTGCGCGATCAGCAGGCGCTGCGCCTGCGCCATGACGCGGTGGACAACCTGGCAACCGGCAGGACCTGGCTTGCCGTCCATGAAACATTGAAACACGTCAACGACCTGGAGCGCATCCTGGCGCGGGTTGCCCTGAAATCCGCGCGTCCCAGGGACCTGACACAACTGCACAAGTCACTGCTGCGGCTGCCTGAACTGAAATCCACGCTGGCCGGCATGAACAGCCCGCGCCTGGCCGAGTTGAACGGCCTGCTTCAGGAATTCCCGGAGTTACGGAAGTATCTTGGAGAAGCCGTAATGGAAACCCCGGCGGCAAGCATCCGGGACGGGGGAGTGATCGCGGACGGTTTCGATGCCGAACTGGACCAGTTGCGTCAACTGGACCGGGACGCGGGGTCATTCCTGGCCGAACTGGAGGAACGCGAGCGGGAACAGACCGGCATCCCCACGTTGAAGGTGGGATTCAACCGGGTGCACGGTTATTACATTGAAGTATCCCGGCTGCACAGCGAAGCCGTGCCGGAACGTTACCACAGGAGACAGACCCTGAAATCCACGGAACGTTTCATCAACTCGGAATTAAAGGATTTCGAAGACAAGGTGCTGAGCGCGAGGGAACGCGCGCTGGCCCGGGAAAAGGCGCTGTACGAACTCATCCTTGAACGCATCTGCGCCGACCTGGCGCCGCTGCAAACGACCGCCGCAGCGCTGTGCGAGGCCGACGTGCTGGCCTGTTTTGCAGAGCGGGCCGACGCGCTGGATTACTGCCGGCCCGAGTTTTCCGACACCCCCGGGCTGGATATCCGCGCCGGGCGTCACGCGGTGATCGAACGTTTGCAGGACAATCCCTTTATTGCCAACGACATCCGCCTGGACGAATCCGTCAGGATGCTGCTGATTACCGGGCCGAATATGGGAGGCAAATCCACTTACATGCGCCAGGCCGCGCTCATCACGCTGCTGGCGCATATCGGCAGCTTCGTCCCGGCAGAGAGCGCCGTACTCGGCCCTGTCGACCGCATCTTCACACGTATCGGCGCGGTCGATGACATCTCCTCCGGGAAGTCCACCTTCATGGCGGAAATGGTGGAAACCGCAACCATCCTGAACAACGCAACGGACAGGAGCCTGGTACTGATCGACGAAATCGGCCGCGGCACCAGCACTTATGACGGTCTGGCCCTGGCCTGGGCCTGTGCCGTTTACCTGGCAAACAGGATACAGGCCTTCACCCTGTTCGCCACCCATTATTTCGAACTGACCGCCCTGCCGGAAATCATGGATACCGTGCAGAACGCGCACCTGGATGCGATAAAACACAATAACGAGATCATCTTCCTGTACACCGTGAAACCCGGCGCCACGAACAGGAGTTACGGGATCCAGGTGGCGCAACTGGCGGGCATTCCCCGCGCGGTGATAAACCAGGCGAACCTGCAGCTCGATATCATGGAAAAAAACACCGTCGAATTGCTTCCGGAACAGCCGCAACGGGACCTGTTTCAGCAACCCGATGAATTACGGGAGTTATTGAAGGAGGCCGACCCGGACGGCATCTCGCCGAAACAGGCACTGGAACTGCTGTACCGGCTGATCGATCTGGCGCGGAATTAACAATGCAGGTATAATTTTGGCTTATTGTCCTTTATCTCAACCAATGGTAGGAAGCTGTTATGCCTTTTATCGTCGTCGAAAGCTGCATCAAGTGTAAATATACCGATTGTGTAGAAGTATGCCCGGTTGATTGCTTCCATGAAGGCCCGAATATGCTGGTTATCGACCCTGACGAGTGTATCGACTGCACCTTGTGCGAACCGGAATGCCCGGTAGAGGCC
>VYCZ01000071.1 GCA_009843675.1 Gammaproteobacteria bacterium
CGCCCGGCCAGGTCCCGGTATACCGAAATCAGCTTCTGCACACCGCTCACCTTGCAGGACAGGATGATCCTGTCCCGGGGCAGACCGATCTCTTCGGCTTTCTGCGCGCTGTTCAGGGCGGAGACGATGAGGGCTTCCTGCATGACGCTGTCGGCGTCCCGGGGTTCAGCCAGCTTCGCGTTCTCGTCCATCATGTGGGTGGCGAGTTCCTGGTCCAGGCTGCCCCAGTTCACGCCGATGCGTATCGGCTTGTCATACTCGATGGCCTTCTCGATCAGGATGGCAAACTGGCTGTCCTTTTTTCTGCCGAAACCCACGTTGCCGGGGTTGACCCGGTACTTGGCCAGGGCCTCGGCGCAATCCGGGTATTTCGTCAGCAACAGGTGGCCGTTGTAGTGGAAATCGCCGATCAGGGGCACATCGCAGCCCAGCGCGTCCAGCCGTTCACGGATACGGGCAACCTGGCGCGCCGCATCCTCGTTATTCACCGTGATGCGCACCAGCTCCGACCCGGCGGCAGCCAGTTGCTGCACCTGCTTCACCGTCGCCATCACATCGGCAGTGTCGGTATTCGTCATGGACTGCACGACAACGGGCGCGCCGCCACCCACCGTCACCGGCCCGATGCCCACCGGCACACTACGCCGCCTGCCCGAAATCCCCTGCTGATTAGCCATACCCCGATTCTACCACTAAATGAGGACACCCATGAAATGAGGACACTCATGAATTACACGGTAGTCGAATTTGTGGGTGTCCTGAATTTATGGGTGTCCTGAAATTGTGGGTGTCCTCATTTTGTGGATATGCAATCCGGGGCAAACATGCGATACTGTGCGACTTATGTTCAAAGGAAAAAGTTCTTATTCCAAAGAGGAATTGATGGCCTGCGGTCGGGGTGAGTTGTTCGGGGAGGGCAACGCCCAGTTGCCGCTGCACAATATGCTGATGGTTGACCGGATAACGGAAATCAGTGATTGCGGGGGCAGGAAGGGTAAAGGATATGTAATCGCCGAGCTGGATATTCATCCGCAATTGTGGTTTTTCGATTGCCACTTTCAGGGCGACCCGGTCATGCCGGGCTGTCTCGGCCTTGATGCGATGTGGCAACTGGTCGGGTTTTACCTGGGCTGGACCGGCGCGCCGGGCCGCGGCCGGGCGCTGGGCGCTGGTAAAATCAAGTTTTCCGGACAGGTCACCCCCGATTGCAAGCTGGTAAAATACGAGATTGATATGAAAAAGGTCGTCTCCCGGAGCCTGGTAATGGGACTCGCCGACGGCTGCATGTACGTCGATGACAGGGAGACCTATTCAGCGAAAGACCTGCGGGTGGGGTTGTTCCAGGAATTGTGACAGTTTGAAGAAACTTTAGAATATGTTGAAACGTGTAGTCATTACCGGCCTCGGTATCAAATCCAGTATAGGAAACAGTCAGGCGGAAGTCCTCAACGCATTGAAAACGGCAGCGGGCGGCGTGGCGTATTCCCAGGAATATGCCGACCTGGGCTTCCGGTCCCACCTGTACGCCCCCATCAATCTTGACCTGGAAGCGCTGATCGGCCGCAAACAGAAACGGTTTATGGGCGATGCCGCCGCGTATGCCCACCTGGCGATGCAGGAGGCGATCTCGGACGCAGGCCTGGACGAAGAATACGTTTCCAATCCCCGCGCCGGCCTGATCGTGGGCACCGGCGGCACCTCCACCGAGAACATGGTCGCCGCGGCGGACATATTGCGCAGCCGGGGCGCCCGCAAAGTCGGGCCGACCATGGTGCCCCGGGTCATGGCGAACACGGCCAGCGCCTGCCTGGCGGTGGCCTACAGGATCCAGGGGGTCAATTATTCAATTGCCTCCGCCTGCGCCACCAGCGCCCATTGCATAGGCAACGGTTATGAGCTGATCCAGTCCGGCAAGCAGGACATCATCTTTGCCGGCGGCGGCGACGAGATCCACTGGACCGGCACCCTGCTGTTCGACGCCATGGGCGCGCTGTCGTCAAAGTATAACGATGACCCGGCGAACGCGTCCCGGCCTTTCGACGCGGACCGGGACGGGTTCGTCATCTCCGGCGGCGGCGGTATCGTCGTCCTGGAGGAATATGAACACGCGCTGAAGCGGAACGCGAAGATCTACGCGGAGATCACCGGCTACGGCGCCACTTCGGACGGCTTCGACATGGTCAAGCCCTCGGGCGAAGGCGCGGTGCGCTGCATGGAAATGGCGCTGGCAAACGTCACGGACCCGGTTGACTACATCAACGCCCATGCAACCAGCACGCCGGCAGGCGACACGGGCGAACTGGGCGCCATCCGGTCGGTGTTCAAGGACGGCATCCCGCCGGTCAGTTCGACCAAGGCCCTGTCAGGCCACGGCCTCGGCGCGGCGGGCGTTAACGAGGCCATCTTCAGCCTGCTGATGCTCAAGCACGATTTTGTGTGCAAGTCCGCGAATATCCGCAACCTGGACCCGGATGCGGAGGGCGTACCCATTGCGCTGGAACGGATCGATAATGCCGGGTTGAACACGGTGATGTCCAACAGCTTCGGTTTCGGCGGGACGAACGCGACCCTCGTTTTTTCAAAGGTTGGGTAAGATAGATGGGGTCAGAGTAAAAATTCTTCGAATTTCTTACTCTGACCCCTGAGCTTGGCGGGATAGACGGAACTCTCGGGGTCGGAGTAAGAATTTCGTCAGAAATTTTACTCTGACCCTGACTTATCCC
>VYCZ01000028.1:0-1540 GCA_009843675.1 Gammaproteobacteria bacterium
GGGAAAATAGTGTCATTTCTGCGCTGCGCGGGAATGACGGGAAAATAGTGTCATTCCTGCGGCCCGACGACTCGTCGTTCCCGCGCTCCCGCCAACCGTCATTCCCGCGCAGGCGGGAATCCAGTAAGATAACGGGTCGCCGGAGGCGACACATTAACTTTAAGAAACGCAGAAATGCAGTTCGAATTTCACGTCCTTTTCGGTCTGCACCGGCCGGTTTTGCGTCTCCGCCTGTTCCATGAAGCGCACGGTGATACGATGTTTCCCGCCGCTGATTTCAGGGAAACACTTTAATTCCCGCGACGTGATTATCCTGATTAACTGGTACGGTGCGCCGGACTCGATCGATTGCTGGTAAAATCCCCCCTCCGCGGTTTCTTTTTTGGTAATGGCATTACTCCTGGTCAGCGACAGCACCAGCTCCGTGCTCTTCCGGATAATGGCCAGGTCTTCCTGCCATCCCTGCAGGCTCTTCTGCCTGGCGCGGGTGGGTTTGTTCAACCAGAAATTATAGGCGGGCAGGTCAAAATTACAGGCGCCTCCGGCCAGGGAGTCCTTTTGTTTGATCGAGGTGATCAATTCATCCCGGTCCAGCGTGGCCCCGGGCTGGCAGTCATTATCCCTGATGGTCTCAATACACTCATTCAGATCGTTGAGGATCTGCTTGAGCTTGTAGGTATCCACCCCGGGCTTGCCTTCCAGCGCGCGCAGCGCGGACTGGCAGCGTTCCAGTTCCCGGGCCAGTTCGGTCCTGGTATCGGACAGCTTCAGCAATTCATTCAGGTCGATCAGGAGGGTGACACTGAGGCGCATGTCCTGGGCGTCGGTTGACTTGGAGTAATGCTGTAACCTGCCGAATAAGTTCTCGATTCTCAACAGGGTCCTGATGCGTTTGTTCAGGGGGTGTTCGTAGACCAGGCGATTTTCCATAGCTGTCATATGATTATGGGGACACAATACTTAATTCTGCTTAAGAATTTACCGCAGTGAACTCATGAGGAATTAAGTATTGTGTCCCCATAATTATTTTTGTTTTTTCTCCGACCCGATTTTCATATATCTGTCATGCAGGTTTTCAACCCGGGTTTTCAAGTCACTAATATTACCATCGTTTACGATTATGTCATGCGCGGCGTGCAGTCTCTCCGCGCGGCCGGTCTGTGACCTGATTATACTCCTTGTTTGCCGTTCATCCGCATGGTCCCGCCGGCCGACCCGCGCCACCTGCAGTTCCTCGGGCGCGTCCACTACCAGCACCCTGTCCACGGTGGATTGTGCGCCGGTCTCCAGCAGCAGGGGTATGCAGATGATGCAGTACGGGTAGTCCACGCGGTCCGCGAATTCCCGGATTTGCGCGCGCACCCGGGGGTGAATGATAGCTTCCAGCTTTTGTTTCAGGTCAGGTTCGTCAAAGATCAGCGCGCGCAGCCGCTTCCGGTCCAGGTTTCCCGTTTCATCCAGACTCTCTTCCCCGAACAGGGCGACCACCTCGTCGAAAGCCGCCTGGCCGTGTTTTGATATCATGTGGGAAATCTCGACC
>VYCZ01000028.1:1550-2718 GCA_009843675.1 Gammaproteobacteria bacterium
CCGTGGTCTTGCCGCTGCCGATGCCCCCGGTCAACCCTACCCGCAACAGGCGCTTCATGGCATGGCTGCCGCCGGCAGGTACCGGGAGTCAAAAATATCCAGTCCCCATACCAGGTTCAGCCATCCCGCCAGGGCCAGGTAGGGGCCGAAGGAAATGGGCGCCGACCTATGCCGCCGGCGCACGATAACCAGGTACAGTCCCACCAGGGAACCGAGCAGCGAGGACAGAAAAATTATTGTTGCCAGCGCCTGCCAGCCGGTCCACGCCCCCAGCATCGCCAGCAGTTTCAGGTCGCCTTGTCCCAGGCCGTCCTTGCCGATGATGAGTTTGAAAGCCTGCATGACCAGCCAGAAAATCACGTAACCCGCCGCCGCGCCCAGCAGGCTGGAATACAGGTCGGTGTACAGGCCGAAATAATTGCACAGCAGGCCCAGCCACAGGCAGGGCAGGGTGATGTCGTCCGGCAGCAGTTTATGGTCGAGGTCGATGAAGGCCAGTGCAATGAGCGCCCAGGTGAGCAGGCAGGCAAACACCGTCCCGGCGCTGATGCCGAACCGGTATGCGACCAGCAGCGTCAGCGCTGCGCACAGCAGTTCCACCAGGGGATAACGCACGGAAATCCTGTGGTTGCAGCCTTTACACCTGCCTCCGAGCAGGAGGTAGCTGATTAACGGGATGTTCTCCGGGACGGTGATGCGGCGGCCGCACCCGGGACACGCGGAGCCGGGGCGGAGCAGGTTATAAGGCGGTGCTTCAGACCCGCTTGCGGGCGCCATGTCAAGGAAAGTGCGGCACTCCGCGCGCCATGCCGCCTCGATCATGCGCGGCAGGCGCAGGATGACCACGTTCAGGAAACTCCCGATGACCAGGCCAAGGATGCCGCTGGCGGCGTAGAAATAAGGAAGCGGGATTTGCTGGAGCGTATTCATGGTAATTACAGGGAAAAAATTTATTATATCCGCCCTTCAGGCTCATTTCATATTGGAAAACACTTATACTTGATGAGGCCGGAGTTGTGCGTTACGCTTAGTGACCATGGCCAATCATCGTTCGGTGCGCTACCGCCTGTTCCCGGAAACCGGTGCGAACGTGCGCGCCCTGCATGGCCTGGCCGGGGCCTGCCGTTACGTCTGGAACCACTTCCTGGCCCGGCACCAGGGGCAGTAC
>VYCZ01000383.1 GCA_009843675.1 Gammaproteobacteria bacterium
AATGTTTTCATTGGCTGCCTGTGATACTGGTACTATTTCCAGTTAATATTGACATATGTCGCGCCCGCATAAAAAACGCCTTGCTGATCCTGTATCGGCATCCATAGAGTCGCTATCCCATGAAGGCCGGGGTATTGCCCGTATCAACGGCAAGACCGTTTTTATTGACGGCGCGCTGCCGGGAGAGGAGGTCCGGTTCCTGTATACACGCAGGCGGGGGCAGTTCGATGAGGGACGGGCGGTTGAAGTCCTGGAGCCATCGTCCTCGCGGGTTGAGCCGCGCTGCCGGTACTATGGTATGTGTGGAGGCTGCAGCCTGATGCACCTGGATAGCGAAGAGCAGATCCTGCACAAGCAGTCGGTTCTGCTGGAACAGTTAGCGCACCTGGGCAAAGTAGAGCCGGAGCGTATCCTCCCGCCCCTGTCGGCATCCCGTTGGGGCTACCGGCGCAAAGCGAGACTGGGTGCGAAATACGTCGCCGGAAAGGAAAAAGTGCTGGTGGGTTTCAGAGAAAAATTCAGCAGCTTTATTGCCGACATCGATTCCTGCGAAGTCCTGCACCCTAACCTGGGGGAAGCTATCGGGCAACTCAAGGAACTGATTCATGAACTGTCGGTATACCGGCAGATCCCCCAGTTGGAAGTGGCCATCAGCGATTCGGTTGCCGCCGTTGTTATCCGGCACCTGGCCCCCCTGACCGGTAACGACAAGCGTATCCTGGCTGACTTTGAAGCGCAACGCCCGGTCAGGTTCTACCTGCAACCCGGCGGGCTGGACAGCGTCCACGGCCTGTCCGGTGACGACGGACAGAACCTGTATTACCGGCTGGACGGCCACGACATCACCGTGGAATTCTCGCCCATCGATTTTACCCAGGTGAATTTCGAGCTTAATGCCTTGCTGGTCGACCGGGTGATCGAATTACTGGAACCCGGCGCCGCGGACAAGGTTCTCGACCTGTTCTGCGGGCTGGGCAACTTTACCCTGCCCATAGCAAGGTATGCGCAGCACGCAACCGGGCTGGAAAGTTCGGAGGACCTGGTTTTACGGGCGCAAAGGAATGCGCGGAATAACAATCTCACCAACGTGGATTTCAACGCATGCAACCTGATGGAACCGGACGCCGGACCGCTGGTATCAGGATATGCATACAACAAGGTACTGCTTGACCCGCCGCGCACCGGCGCCCGGGAGATTATCGAGCAACTGGACCTGGAACGGGTGGATAGACTGGTTTATGTATCCTGCAACCCTGCGACACTGGCCCGGGATGCGGGCATCCTGGTAAAACAGGGAGGATTGGGCCTGAAAGCTGCCGGGGTAATGGATATGTTCCCGCACACTTCCCATGTTGAATCCATCGCACTGTTTGAGTAAGGTAGAAAATCGATGCCTCAAAGTGACCACAAGATAGAAATCGATTTGGCCCGGCAAGTGTTGCAACTCCACGGAGCTGCCGGCGTTATCCGTGAATACCCTGTATCGACCGGCAAAAACGGCACCGGTGAACAGCTTGACAGCGGTTGCACCCCGCGGGGCAGGCACAGCATCGCGGAGATGATCGGCGCCGGCTGCGCGCCCAATACGGTGTTTGCCGGCAGGGTGCCCACCGGGGAGATATACGACTCGGAACTGCGCCGGGAGCACCCCGGCCGCGACTGGATACTCACACGTATTATCTGGCTGCAGGGAGAAGAACCGGGGTTCAACCAGGGCGGGGAGGTGGATACCTATAACCGCTACATCTACATCCACGGCGCGCCCGACGACATGCAGATAGGCGTTCCGGGTTCAGCCGGATGCATACGTATGCGTAACCGTGACGTGATCGAGTTGTTCGACCTGGTCGAGGAAGGGTGCGAGGTAACCCTGTTCGCATGAGCGACTATCATGGGCGATAAGACTGTCCTGCTGACCGGCGGCGCCGGTTATATCGGCAGCCACGTCGCCCTGGACCTGCTGCAGGAAGGCTACGAGGTGATCATCCTGGACGACCTGTCCAAGGGGTTTGCGACGGCGGTTACGGACTGCGAACTGGTTGAAGGCGACACAGGCAACAAGAACCTGCTGGCCCTGCTGCTGGGTAAACGAAAGGTAGCAGCGGTCATGCATTTCGCCGGTTCCACGATCGTCCCGGAATCCGTCGAGAAACCCCTGCGGTATTACGAGAACAATACTGTGAAATCCCGCAACCTGGTAGAGGTCTGCGTGGAAACCGGCGTCAAACACTTCGTGTTTTCCTCCACGGCTGCAGTGTACGGTATTCCTGAAGCCGGACAGGTCACCCTGCAAACCCCCACCGAACCCGTGAATCCATACGGGATGTCCAAGCTCATGACTGAGATCATGCTCCGGGATGTGTCCAGGGTGATGCCCCTGAAGCACGCGGTCTTGCGCTATTTCAACGTGGCGGGCGCCGACCCGGAGGGCCGTATCGGGCAATCTACACCCGACAGCACCCTGCTGATCAAGGTTGCCTGTGAAGCGGCCCTGGGAAAGCGGGCAGAACTGTATATCTACGGTACGGACTACCCGACACCGGACGGTACCGGCGTCAGGGACTACATACACGTCAGCGACCTGGCCGCGGCGCACGTGCTGGCCATGCAGCGCCTTGAAGCCGGATGTGAATCCACAAACCTGAATTGCGGCTATGGAAACGGTTAAAGCGTCCGGGAAGTAGTG
>VYCZ01000267.1 GCA_009843675.1 Gammaproteobacteria bacterium
CCCGGAGTTGTCGGACCGTTCCAGCATCCTGCTGGCGGATGGCGAGATCAAGGAGATCTCCACGGGCGCTACCGGCAGCGGGAGCGATCACGTGGTCGATGCCGCGGGTCGCACCGTGATGCCCGGTCTGATTGATAATCACATCCATGTATATATCCCTACCCTGGATACGACGGCGTTTTCCAGGATGCCGGACACCTATATCGCCCAGTATGCCAATGTGTTTCTCAATGCGACCCTGCAACGGGGCTTTACCACGATACGCGATATCGGCGGCGGCGACGTCGGCATCTCCCGAGCTATCGACCATGGACTGGTGCGCGGCCCGCGTTTTTATTACGCCGGGAAAATAATGTCTCAAACCGGAGGGCATGGAGATATGCGCCCGGGTTGGGAAGTAGACCCTTCCGAGCAGCTTTGCTCCTGCGGAATTTATTCAACAAACCTGACGTGTATAGTCGATAATCCTTATGAAATGCGTAAAGCGGTCCGGGATGAGTTAAGAAAAGGGTCTCATTGTATAAAGATAATGGGCTCGGGCGGCGTAGTCAGCCCCAATGATCCTCTGCACCACACGCAATTTACCGAAGAAGAGATTCGCGCCGCGGTGGATGAATGCGCACGGCAGGAAACCTACGTGTCTGCTCATTGCCACCCGACCGAGGCGGTCAGGCGTTGTGTGGAGTTCGGAGTACGCTGTATTGAACATGGAACCCTGATTGACAAGGAAACCGCGGACTATGTGGCCGGGCAGGGCGCTTACGTTGTTCCCACTTTTGCAGTACTGTACGCACTTTACGAAGAAGGCGCCAAATACGGTCTGCCACCGGCCAGCCAGGAAAAGATCAATCTTGTTTTCGCCCAGGCCATGGATGGTCTGGAAACCATGCGCGCTGCCGGTGTAAAAATGGGTCTGGGCACGGACCTGCTGGGCGCACAGCATGTGCGGCAATGCACGGAATTTGCTATCAGGAAACAAGTCTTGACGCCATTTGAAATCCTTCACCAGGCTACGGCAGTCAACGCCGAGATCCTGATGGAACCCGACCGCCTGGGCTGTATCAGGGAAGGCGCGTTCGCCGATCTGCTGGTTGTGGACGGCAATCCCCTGGAAGACATCTCACTGCTGGAACGGGACGGTGCAGCTTTGCCGGTCATCATCCGCAAGGGCGAGATGGTGAAGTGCGAACTCGATGTTTCGGAAGGCGCAGTGACGGCTTTCAGTTGGCCTGCCTAGAGCAATTGTTCTTGGTCAAATCCTGTTGGACATGTTCAAGGTAAGGTGGAACAAACCCTGGCAAGGTAATCGTTTCGGTTAATCAGGCCGGTTATTTCCACAATGCCCCATAT
The DNA here is from genome assembly GCA_009843675.1 of Gammaproteobacteria bacterium. GTDB lineage: Bacteria > Pseudomonadota > Gammaproteobacteria > Eutrophobiales > Eutrophobiaceae > JAAXHV01. The sequence goes on from VYCZ01000267.1 coordinate 1,351, forward strand.
ATGGCTGCGCGCCGAATCCAAACCGTTAGAACGCAGGGTTGCGCTGGCGCCTGCCACAGCGAGGGAACTGGTTGCCGCAGGCTTTACCGTGTCCGTTGAAGAATGCGGTAACCGCGTGTTCGATATCCGGGACTACCAGGAGGCGGGTTGCCGTATCGTCCCTGCCGCTTCCTGGCCGGATGCCCCGCCGGACTGTTACGTGCTGGGTCTGAAGGAACTGCCCGCACCGTTGCCGGCGCTGCGTCACAGGCATATCTATTTCGCCCATGCCTACAAGCAGCAGGAAGGCTGGAAGGCGCTGTTGCGCAGGTTTGCCGGGGATGGCGGCCGCTTGCTCGACCTGGAATACCTGCTGGACGATAACGGCAGGCGCATCGCCGCATTCGGTTACTGGGCCGGCTTTGCCGGCGCGGCGCTGGGCGTCATGGCCCGGCTGGCTCAGCCGGGCATGCTTGATCCCGCCGGCAGTTACGGCAATAAGGACCAATTGCTGGCCCAACTGTCGGATTTGCTGGAAAGCTCAAGCCTGCGCCCCAGGATAATCATCATCGGGGCCAAAGGGCGCTGCGGCAGCGGCGCGGCGGAACTCTGCCGGGAGCTGGGTATCGAGACGACATTGTGGGATCTCGAGGAAACCGCGCAGGGCGGGCCTTTCCCGGAAATCCTGGGGCACGATATCTTCCTGAACTGCGTATTCGTCCGGTCTGCGACTCCTCCGTTCCTGACCCGGTAAGTCCTGGCTGAAGCGCGGCGGCTTTCCGTCATAGTCGATGTCAGCTGCGATCCTTTTGCTGATTGCAACCCGTTGCCGCTCTACGATCAATGCACGACATTTTCCCGACCGGCGCTGCGTCTCATGGATGAACCCGAATTGGACTTGATTGCCATAGACCATTTACCATCCATGTTGCCGGAAGAAAGCAGCGAGGATTTTTCATCCCAATTGCTGGGCGCCCTGATGGAGTTGCCTTACGGCAGGGTATGGCAACGCGCCCTCGAACTTTTTGCAGAGAAAGCAGCGGCGGCGAACAAATAAACCGGGGAGGCTTGTCCAAGTGGGGACCGGAACAAACACGGACAAAACCAATCTAACTTGATAGTTCGAATCTCGAAACAGAAACCAAACCACGGGAGTTAGCGATGCAACAGAATTGGGCAAGGATACTTCTAATAATCCTCATCCACGCAGCAGTGCTGTTCGCACTCGTCATTGCTTTTTACTTCGCTTTATTTCTTGGTCTGCAAGTTCATCCCATGCTCGGAAATCTCGGGATCATCACGGTAGTGTTGCTGGTAATATTGTACGTCTATATCGGCTGGGTCAGGCCGATA
>VYCZ01000405.1 GCA_009843675.1 Gammaproteobacteria bacterium
ACCCGGGGTGGTCCTGATGGCATCCCGTCTATCATTCTCGCCCTGCCCCTCAAAGTTTGCACTGCAGGGCTAATAGTAAAAAACGGCCGGGGCGTGGCGCAGTCTGGTAGCGCACTGCAATGGGGTTGCAGGGGTCGGAGGTTCGAATCCTCTCGCCCCGACCATTATCAGAACCTTGATCAAGGAAACTCCACCTGGAAAGAGTACTAGGAAACTGCCGTTGTTGAAACTACCGATTATCGTTCTGGTTTGTTTGAGCCTGGCCGCAGCGGGTTGCGGCAGTGACAGGTCCGCGCTGCAGGCTTTTGAGGCCGGTGACTACGTGACCGCGTATAGACTGTTCAGACCCCTGGCAGAGTCCGGCGACATGGTGGCGCAGAATTACCTGGGAGTGCATTTTTACCTGGGCCTGGGAGTGGAACGGGACCTGTCCCAGGCGTTGCAGTGGTATGAGAAGGCGGCAAAACAGGGCGACCCGGGGGCGCAACTCAACTATGGATTGATGTTTCAGAACGGTTATGGAACCAGCCCGGACATAGGCGCGGCCTTCATGTGGTATTACGCTTCCTACCGCCAGGGCAATGCGACTGCCGGGCGTTACATGGATACCTTGGCGGAAGATAACCTGCTGAGTCCGAACCAGATCGATTATGCCAAACTCCGGGCAAGACAATATGTCATCAATCCGGTCATTGCAGAGCAAGGCTCGGAGGGCAGCCTGTTTCGCAACCCGCAACTTATCGGTGATCCATAGTGTGCGGGATAGTCGGCGCCGTTGCGGGCAGGGATGTGACGCCCATTCTCCTTGAGGGGTTGAGGCGGCTGGAATATCGCGGTTATGATTCCGCCGGGGTTGTCGTACTGAATAAAGCATCGTGTTTCGACCGGGTCAGGGTCCAGGGCAAGGTCAATGAGCTTGCCGAGTCAGCCGGCGCTGCGTCCCTGAACGGCAGTACCGGTCTTGCTCATACCCGCTGGGCTACTCACGGCCGCCCCAGCGTCAATAATGCCCACCCGCATATCTGCAAGGATGAAATCGCCCTGGTACATAACGGCATAATCGAGAATCATGACGCGCTGCGGAAGGAACAAATCAACGCTGCTTATACATTCGCATCGGAAACGGATACGGAAGTGGTCGTCAACCAGATCCACCGTCACCTGCAGGGCGGTGATGACCTGGTCGCTGCGGTAAAACATACCATGGGGGAACTTGAAGGCACCTATGCGCTGGGTGTGATTGACAAGAACCGCCCGGACCGGTTGGTCGCCGCCAGGAAAGGCAGCCCGCTGGTCATCGGCATAGGCATCCGTGAGCATTTTATCGCTTCCGACATCTTTGCCCTGTTGCCGGTAACGCGGCAGTTCATTGTCCTGGAAGAAGGCGACCTGGCCGAGGTTTACCGGGATCGGATCATCATACTTGACCGGGACGGCAACCGGGTTGAGCGCCCCCAGGTTACCTCGGAAATTTCTGCGGACAGCGCCGACAAGGCGGGCTATCGCCATTATATGGCCAAGGAAATATTCAACCAGCCTGCCGCGGTCGCCGATACCCTGGAGGGCAGGATTGAGAACGGCGCAATTATCGAATCCGAGTTCGGGATGTCTGCCCCCGCCCTGTTCGCTCGCGTGGAAAACGTTCATATCATCGCCTGCGGCAGCAGTTACCATGCGGGTTTGGTAGCCGGGTACTGGCTCGAGGCCGAAGGTATCCAGTGCAACGTGGACATCGCCAGCGAATACCGCTACCGCGACACGGTTGTTCCGGCCAATACCCTGTTCCTGACGATTTCCCAGTCGGGTGAAACCCTGGATGTGCTGGAGGCTGTGCGGCTGGCCGCGGCCAGGCCGTATCTTGCCAGCCTGGCCATCTGTAATGTTCCGGAAAGCTCATTGACCCGCGAGGCTGATTTGATTTTTTTCACCCGCGCCGGGATAGAAATCGGCGTCGCCTCGACCAAGACGTTTACTTCCCAGTTGGTTGCCCTGTATATACTGGCGATTGTACTGGCGCGCCGGCGCGGCCTTGATAAACGGGAGGAAGCGCGCCGGGTCAACCTGCTGGAGAGATTGCCCGGCCAGATTAACCATGTACTGGAACTGGACCGGCAGTTGGAACAACTGGCCGAGGAGTTCATCCATAAACAGCATGCGTTGTTCCTGGGCAGGGGAACCATGCTGCCGGTTGCCATGGAAGGGGCGCTGAAACTAAAGGAAATTTCCTATATCCACGCGGAAGCCTACGCGGCCGGGGAACTGAAACACGGTCCCCTGGCGCTGATCGATGATGAAATGCCGGTCATTGCCGTGGCGCCGAACAACAGCCTGCTGGGAAAGCTGAATTCCAATCTGCAGGAGGCGCGGGCGCGCGGCGCGCGACTGTATGTTTTTTCCGATGCCGATATGTCTGCGGAAGTGAGCCCTGCCATCAAGGTCATGCAATTGCCGGCGGTGGAAAACAGTATCGCCCCGATAGTCTATACCGTGCCTCTGCAGTTACTTTCCTACCACGTCGCGGTGCTGAAGGGCGCAGATGTCGACCAGCCCAGGAACCTGGCCAAGTCCGTTACGGTGGAATGAGGTGCTAACGCAGCAGGGAATGGACTTCCCGGGACATTTGTTAGTCGGCGCCGCGTATCCATTCAAATAACACGGACTCCGCGTCGCAGATGATAAT
>VYCZ01000419.1:0-799 GCA_009843675.1 Gammaproteobacteria bacterium
TGCCCCAGGTGCAGGTCGGGCGCGGTCGGATCAAACCCGGTCTTTACCCTTAACGGCGCCCCCCGCTCCAGTTTCTTCCGCAGATCATCGTCCCGGATAATCTCGTCGGCGCCGCGCCGGATCAAGGCCAGCGCTGCATCCAGATCAGTCATCTCTGTCTGATCCCTGGTCCGGAATTTTTGCCGGGCCGCTTTTTGCTACATTAAACATTTTAATTGTCAAATAGTTATGGTAATATTCTAAAGAAGCCCTGAACAAATCAGAAGTTCTCCGGAGTACGCTATGGCCTATAGAGTATATATAAAAAACGACTACAGACCAGAGATCGTATGGAACAGACCGGAATCGCGGCGCGGGCGCATCGCTTTCCTGGCAATGCTGATATCCTGTCTGCTGCTGTCAGCCGCAACCGGGTACGTTTTTTTTGGTCCAGGGGAAGCGGAAAGTAACAATACACAGGCCGCAGTCACACCTCTTACCGTTAGCATAACACCTGGCGCAATGCACGAAGCGGTAAACCGGGAACAACCTGCATCGCGATTTACGGAGAACATCACTGCGAGCCTCCCCAGGGCAATCACACAGATGCACCGGGAAGAAGCCACCGAAACAGCGCCGGCCCGGCCCGGATGGCCCGATTGGACAGATGTCAAAATCAAGCGTGGCGATAACATGGCGCAGGTATTCAACCGGCATGGCCTGTCGCCCAGGGATCTCCATGAAATACTCAGTTCCCATGAACTGGCGCCCTCGTTGAAGCGCCTGGTACCCGGCCAGGTTGTTTCCCTGCAGGTGGAAG
>VYCZ01000419.1:809-2676 GCA_009843675.1 Gammaproteobacteria bacterium
GGCTGGCTGCGCGCGCTGAAGTGCGACCTGGACCTGACCCGGACCCTGCTTGTCACCAGACAGGCCGGGGTATTCACCAGTGAGATCATCACGATAGAACTGGAAACGCGGGTGAAGCAAGCGCGAGGTGTTATCAACGATTCCCTGTACCTGGCGGGACAGGATGCCGGCTTGTCCGACAGGCTGATAATGCAACTGATCGACATCTACGGCTGGGATATCGATTACCGGCTGGATATTCGCAAAGGAGACAGCTTCAGGGTCATCTACGAGGAGATATTCAAAAACCGCGAGAAAGTCGCGACGGGGAATATCCTCGCCGCCGAGTTCAACAACCAGGGTCGGAGCATCCGCTCGGTCAGGTTCACGAGCGCCAATGGTCAGGTTGACTATTTCACCGATGACGGCGCCAACATGCGCAAGGCATTCATACGCAACCCGCTTGATTACGGTAGAATAAGCTCCCATTTCAACCTGAAACGGAAACACCCGGTACTGAACCGGATCAGGGCACACAAGGGAGTGGACTATGCCGCCGCGACAGGCACGCCAATCAAGGCGACCGGTGACGGCAAGGTTCAATTCATCGGCAACAAGGGCGGTTACGGCAAGACGATCATCGTGAAGCACGGTGAAAAATACAGCACCCTGTATGCCCACATGTCCCGTTTCAGGAAAGGCATGAAACACGGACAACCGGTCAAGCAGGGACAGGTCATCGGCTACGTGGGAAAATCGGGACTGGCGACAGGTCCGCACCTGCATTACGAGTTTCGCATGAACGGAGTACACCGCAACCCTGTCACCGTGCCATTGCCGCAGGCAGACAGTATTTCCGTTGCCGAAGCGGACGAATTCAGGATTCATTCATCGTACCTGCTGGCGCTTTTGGACACCCCGGATGCGGCGTTGCTGGCGCTGTACGACCCGAAAATCAGCCTGTAATGCTCTTCATAGGGCTTATGTCCGGAACCAGCGCCGACGCCATAGACGCGGCCCTGGTCAACCTGGCGGGAGATGATACTGAGATCATAGACTACCGCCAGTATCCTCTGGAAGCAGGGTTGCAGAAGTCCTTGAGAGGGATCAACCCATCAGTCTCCATTGAGGCCGTCAGCGAACTGGACGGCCTGCTCGGGCGCTGCTTCGGCCAGGCGGCGCTGGCCTTGCTTGACGCTAACGGCACAGGCGCAGACCAGGTCCGGGCAATCGGCAGCCATGGGCAGACAATCCTGCATTTGCCCTGGGCGACACCACCCCGCACCTTGCAAATCGGCGACCCGAACCTGATAGCCGGCCTGACCGGCATCACTACCATTGCGGATTTCCGCCGCGCAGATATGGCAGTCGGAGGGCAAGGAGCGCCTCTTGCCCCGGCCTTTCATGCCTGGAAATTCCGTAGTAACCGTGTAAACCGTGTCGTTTTGAATATCGGCGGCATTGCCAACATTACGATTCTGCCCTGCACCCCCGGGGAAGAAGTTCGGGGTTTCGATACCGGCCCGGGTAATACGCTCATGGACACATGGATTCAACAGTGCATGGGTAGAAATTATGATGAACAGGGGCGCTGGGCCGCAGCCGGTAATATTCAGCAGGACTTGCTCAAACTCATGCTGTCAGATCCCTATTTCTCTGCGCCGCCTCCGAAGAGCACGGGAAAAGACGATTTTAATACGGCATGGATAGCAAGGTGCGGAGACAAAATCGGCAGCGCCTGCCGGGATGAAGACATACAAGCCACCCTGCTGGAGCTCACAGCCGCCAGCATGGCCGGTGCAATATCAACTTTCTCGCCTGCAACTGAAGAGATACTGGTCTGCGGCGGCGGCATCCACAACACGGTATTAATGCGACGCCTGCAATC
>VYCZ01000317.1 GCA_009843675.1 Gammaproteobacteria bacterium
CTTCATTACTTACCATGAGGTAACGGAACACCTGCCGGATGAGATCGTCGACCCGGAACAGATAGAAGACATCATCGACATGATCACCGATATGGGAATCGAAGTCCATGAATTCCCGCCGGACCTTGACCAGTTACTCCAGAGCAATTCTACTCCGCCTGACGATGCAAACGCATCGCTGGTCAGCGTTGAAAACGAATTCGGCAGGACGACGGACCCGGTTCGCATGTATATGCGGGAAATGGGCACGGTCGACCTGTTGACGCGGCAGGGTGAGATAAAAATCGCCAAACGCATTGAAGCCGGCATGAACCAGGTGCTGCATGCGCTTTCGTTATATCCCGGAACCATCGACATGCTGCTGGAAGCATACCTCTGCGTACAGAACCGGGACTTGAAACTCGGAGACATCATCCTCGGATTCAATATTCAGGATGAATACCCGGACGGCGGCCTCCCCCCCAAGTCCAGGAAACAGGCGTCCCGGAAAAACGATGACGATGACAGTGATTCCGACTCGGATGATGCCCTGGACCTGGAGGAAGTGCGCGAGACCATTACCGGTCTTGACGCGCTGTACAAGAAACTGGTGGGGTCCATTAAACGGCATGGAAAAGGCCATGACAAAACGGTCGCGATTCAAACCGACATCACGGAAAAGTTCATGCGCATACGCCTGGCGCCCAAATTTATCACTGCCCTGACCGCCAACGTCCGGCGCGCGATCGAATTGATCCGGGGCTCGGAACGCGAGGTCATGCGCCTGTGCGTCAAGAAGGCGAACATGCCCCGCAAGGACTTTATCGCCTCTTTCCCCAGCAATGAGAAAAATACCGACTGGGTCGGTCAGCAGATCGAATCCGGCAGTCCCTATGCAGAGGCCCTGGCCGGCGTCAGAGACGAGGTGGTTAAAATACAGCAGAGACTGGCCGACGCGCTGAGCGACAACCTGCTCACCATTGCGGAAATCAAGGAAGTCAACAGGAAGATCTCCATCGGCGAGGCGAAGATGCGCAAGGCAAAAAAGGAAATGGTGGAGGCTAACCTGCGCCTGGGCATTTCCATCGCGAAGAAGTACACCAATCGCGGACTGCTGTTTCTCGACCTGATACAGGAAGGCAATATCGGCCTCATGAAAGTGGTGGACAAGTTCGAATACCGGCGCGGGTACAAGTTCTCCACCTATGCCACCTGGTGGATTCGCCAGGCCATTACCCGTTCCATCGCGGACCAGGCCAGGACGATTCGTATTCCGGTGCACATGATCGAGACCATCAACAAGCTGAATCGCATCTCGCGTCAGATATTGCAGGAGCAGGGCCGTGAACCCACACCGGAGGAACTGGCCGAAAAAATGGACATGCCCGAAGAGAAAGTACGCAAGGTGCTCAAGATCGCCAAGGAACCCATCTCCATGGAGACGCCCATCGGCGATGACGATGATTCACACCTGGGCGATTTCATCGAGGACCTGAATACCCAGGCGCCGGCCGAATACGCCAGTTTCGAAGGCCTGCGGCAGACAATGCGGGAATCGCTTAACGGCCTGACCTCCAGGGAGGCCAAGGTACTGCGCATGCGCTTCGGCATCGAGATGAACACCGATCACACGCTGGAAGAAGTAGGCAAGCAGTTCGACGTAACCCGCGAGCGTATCCGCCAGATAGAGGCCAAGGCGTTGCGGAAACTGCGCCACCCGAGCCGGTCGGAACAACTCCGCACGTTTATCGAAGGTAGTTGATACTGGTTTCTATGGGCCTGTAGCGGGGCCGCGAAGCGGCAGGGTTAGAGCAGAGCAACCCACCAGGGTTGTGTGTATAATCTGTCGCAATATTTCTTGATTGCATATTTATGTGGGCCTGTAGCGGGGCCGCGAAGCGGCAGGGTCAGAGCAGGGCAACCCACCAGGGTTGCGTGTATAATCTGCCGCAATATTTCTTGATTGCTTATTTATCTGGGCCTGTAGCTCAGTTGGTCAGAGCAGTGGACTCATAATCCATTGGTCGTAGGTTCAAGTCCTACCGGGCCCACCAGACATCCTCTCAGCCTGTCAAAACCTGATATATTCGCCGAAGGGCATCTCGCGCAGGCGTTTCCCCGTCGCGGCATAGATGGCGTTGGCCAGCGCCGGGGCTATGGGCGGGACACCCGGCTCTCCCACGCCTGCCGGCGGCGCATCGCTCTGCACCAGGTGAATTGATGTAGCCGGGGTCATATCCATGCGCAACATCGGGTAATCATCAAAGTTTCCCTGCACCACCCGGCCATCGGTCACGGAGATAAGGCCGTCGCGGGCCAGGCCGATACCGAAAACCACCGCTCCTTCCAACTGCGAACGCACCCGGTCCGGGTATACCGCCAGCCCGCAATCGAACGCGACATGGGCGCGCGGGACGCGCCAGCTACCGTCCGCGGCCACCGCGATCTCTATCACCGCTGCCGTATAACTCAGGAAACTGTAATGCGCGGCAAACCCCAGCCCGTGGCCCGGCGCCGGTTTTCTGCCCCAACCGGCCTTTTCCGCCGCCAGTTCGGCAACGTGGCGCAGGCGCGCGGTATCGAACGTGTAACCGTCCGCGCCTTCCATGCCATACCCTGAGAAATCGAGCATCCGGTCCGGGCCGAGCAGGTCCAGGTAATTCTGCAACGGGTCGCGCCCGATCGCAT
>VYCZ01000197.1:0-2388 GCA_009843675.1 Gammaproteobacteria bacterium
CGGCCAACCAGGATCAGGATAAGCGATCAGGGTGAGGGGGGCGAGTAGTTACAAATGAACAAGTATTCCATTTACAACTCCTCTAATCGATCAAGGCACATAAAAACACGGTGGTTGATAAAAACCAACATTATCGTCACCACGATAACGGAAAGGTACTATAACACCACCAATCCAGCCAAATCCAGGACACTATTTTCCAATATGAAATTAGCCTGGTGCGTATTTCACTGCATCCTGCCACCCGTTTCACGTGAGGGCTGCCACCCGGAACGCAGCAAAGCCGCCAAGCCCGGGGCGTGACGACGTGGGTGTTGTCATTATGACTCTGTCGGGGTCATCGTCGTCAATGTTTTGCCATTATCTTGGTCGGGCCGCATCTAGGGGAACACAGTAGCGCGCGGCTAGTCAGCGGGCGGGGTGGTGGTAGCTACCGAAGTGTCATTGGTGGCCGGGATCGCAAGGCGGGTCTCCACGCGGGCCAGTCGTTCGCGTATGTCGACAATCTCGGCCCGAACACCCACGAGCTCGGCCCGCACATCCGCCAAGCCCCGCGCATTGTGGTTACCCTGCACCAGGATCAGTCCAGCCAGCGCGACCCCAACGCCCAGAACGGTGATTGATTCTTGTGACATGACCATACGCAAAGTATGGCACAAATTTCGCTACAACAAATTACCGTCCTTCGTTCTACAGATTAGACAGGGCTTACGGAGTGCTGAAACAGCGCGCTTGACCTGAATAAAGATTTATAGTAATATTTAACCAGTTATTTTAACTGGTGCATATAGAGGCATGCGTGAAGTTCAGGCAACAGAAGCAAAAGCTCACCTCGCCAGGTTACTCAGCGACGTTGAGCACGGAGAAACCATAGCAATCACCCGTCATGGCAAACCGATCGCGCACCTTGTGCCTGCCGAAGCCCAGGCGCGCGCGGGCCGCAGGGCCGCGGTCGAACGCTTTGAGTCCTGGCGCGCCGGATGGAAGGGAATCGATATGTCCCTGGAAGAGATTCTCGCCATACGCCATGAAGGCCATCGCTATTGAACGACTTTGTTCTTGATGCTTCGGTCACCCTGGCGTGGTTCCTCGATGATGAACAGGCGCCGCAGGCTGATAACGTGCGCAGCCGCCTGGTTCGCGACAGTGCGTTCGTGCCCCAGCTATGGCACCTGGAAGTCCGCAATGGCCTGATCATTGCTGAACGGCGCGGGCGCTTATCCGCAACCCGCATGAGCGAATGCCTGAAAGCGCTGAAATGGCTCCCCATTCAAACCGATTCCGAGGCTGTCCTTGAGATAGTTACCTCCCTTGCCCGATTGCACAAGCTGTCCGTCTATGACGCCGTTTACCTGGAGTTGGCAAAACGCCGGGACGCGGTGCTGGCGAGCCTGGACGCCGCGCTGCTCCGGGCAGCCGCAGAAGAAGGCGTGCGAGTCCTGGATCAATAACCCGCGGATGCAGAAAAAATTCGCCCCGAGGAGGTGTAGAATCTTACACATTCGAGAGCAAAACAGTCGTTGGGATGGGCTGGTGTCGTGTCCGTTCTATCCGATTACTTGCAATAATGCGCGTAATCCTCTGCGCAACTCCCTGCCGTCGGAAACAGCCAGTTCGCCCTGGCAACGCCGGAAATACCCGGAGTCTTCCTCGAGTTTCATGACGGCCCTGGATAGAGAATCCACTACCACATCACCATAAGCGCCAGTCGCCCTTTCCAGGCCGGAAACCGCCGCAGCATTACCCCAGCCCTTAATCATAAAAGCCAGGTCGATTACATCACGGCTGAGTACGGATCGATCTGCCCAGCGGTCTGCATTGGCAAGAAATATTTCAGCAAAACATGAAACCGCATCGAGCGCAGGAACCGGCAATTCCGCGGCCGGATCAGCGTCAAGCCGGATCCTCCCTTCGGTAATAATTTCAAACTTGACAGGCTCACCATCAAGGTCCAGAAACGTGCGGATTCCATAGCGATCGGCGCGCACCTCTCGAGACAGGGTAATCGGTTTCCTGAGGATATCGCCCAGAGAATTCTGGGAAATGGTATTGCGTAGCCTGCGGTAGCCGGGACCGTCGGCGCAAAGAAAATCAACATCGGCTGACTCCCGGTATTCGCCTAATCCGAGAACTATTCTCGTACCGCCGCCGAAGTAACAGCAGGTATCCGTGAGAAACCCGGCATCGAAAGAGTTCAGCGCCCTCCATATCCGTAGATGTCTCGGGCGTTTGAACTCAGGCATTGATGACGCCATTGCCATATTCCTGTTTCAGTTTTGTAATCAATTCACGTTCCCCGGCGCTCATTCCGTTCAGGTCGACGTGACGCCAGTTGCGTTCGTAGAGTTGAAAAGCCTCAGCGCGGGTCACGAAACGTCCGGTGCGATT
>VYCZ01000197.1:2398-2661 GCA_009843675.1 Gammaproteobacteria bacterium
ATTCCACGCAAGCAATCGCAGATTCTCGAAATCGTCGATACATAAGACTTGGTGGTCTATGAATGCCCGGAGAGCAGCCGCGAATTCCACTTGTTTGAGCCCTGCCTTCAGTTTTTCCGCAAGCCCTCGCGGCAGGCGCAGTTGATAGGTTACAAGGTCACGCTGTTTCTCCCGTTCACGCTGGCGTCGTTTTGCCAGACGCAGTTGCCTACGACGAATGACAGCAGGATCAATATACCCTTCTATCCCTTGTTACGGGTTCA
>VYCZ01000123.1 GCA_009843675.1 Gammaproteobacteria bacterium
GATATGTTCATATTTTATCCGCAGATGACGCAGATTTACGCAGATGTAAAACAGGTTTTTAAAATAGTATGGTTTGTACGAATATTGAATATTATATTCTTAATCTGCGCTAATCTGCGTCATCTGCGGATAGAACTTCAATGCCTGTGGGCTACTCCTGCGCCGCTGGGGATGCGGACGTCGTCGACCAGGGCCTTTACATGTTCGGGAGTGCGCGCAGTAAAACGGCTGACCGTGAAGGCGACGGCGAAATTGATCAGCATGCCCACAACGCCGATACCTTCCGGGGATATCCCCAGCCACCAGTTATCCGGGTTGCTGGCGGCGGGGTTGATGAACTTGAACCAGACGATGTACGCGGCGGTGAACAGGAGGCCGCTCAACATGCCGGCGATGGCGCCCTCACGGTTCATGTTGCGCACGAAGATTCCAAGGAAAATGGCCGGGAACAGGGATGCGGCGGCCAGTCCGAAGGCGAACGCGATCACCTGGGCGACGAACCCGGGCGGGTTGATCCCCAGGTAGCCGGCAAAGCAGACGGCCACCGCGGCCGCGATGCGGGCGTAGAACAGCTCCTGCTTTTCATTGATGGCGGGCATCAGGGTCTTCTTGAGCAGGTCGTGGGAGATGGAACTCGATACCACCAGCAATAAGCCGGCAGCGGTGGATAATGCCGCAGCCAGCCCGCCGGCCGCCACCAGCGCCAGCACCCAGGGCGGCAGGTTTGCGATTTCGGGGCTGGCCAGCATCATGATATCGCGGTCGACATAGACCTCGTTGGTGTTATCCTGCGGCATATTCCCGACCAGTTTCTGGCCGTGTTCACCCCGCCCCTCGGTGAACGCCGGTACGCCCTCGAAGGCGTCACCGGCGCCATACTGGATGACGCCGTCCCCGTTCTTGTCCAGCCAGGCGATCAGGCCGATGTCCTCCCAGGTCTTCACCCAGGACGGCGCTTCCGTGTAGGCGGTGTTGTTCACCGTGTCGATGAAAGTCAGCCGTGCGAAGGCGGCGAGCGCCGGGGCAGTCGTGTACAGCAAGGCAATGAATACCAGGGCATACCCCGCGGACTTGCGCGCATCGGACACCTTGGGGACGGTAAAGAAACGCACGATGACGTGGGGCAGGCCGGCGGTGCCGGCCATCAGCACCAGGGTGATGGTAAACACGTCGATCATGCTCTTGCTCCCATCCGTGTAGGGAACAAAACCCAGGTCCACCAGCACCCGGTCCAGTTTTTCCAGTACTCTCAATCCCGACCCGTCCAGCACCTCGGAGGACAGGCCCAGTTGCGGAACCGGGTTGCCCGTGACCAGCAACGAGACAAAGATCGCCGGCGTTATATAGGCAAAAATCATGACGCAATACTGCGCCACCTGGGTGTAGGTAATGCCTTTCATGCCGCCCAGCACGGCATAGAAGAACACCACCGCCATGCCGATAAACACGCCGGTCGTGATCTCAACCTCCAGGAAACGGGAGAACACCACCCCTACGCCGCGCATCTGCCCCGCCACATAGGTAAAGCAGATGAACACCAGGCAGATCACGGCCACCACGCGGGCGGAATGGGAATAATAGCGCTCGCCGATGAAGTCCGGCACGGTGTACTGGCCGAACTTGCGCAGGTACGGCGCCAGCAGCAGCGCCAGCAGGACGTAGCCGCCGGTCCAGCCCATCAGGTAGACCGATCCGTCATAACCGGCAAAGGCGATCATGCCGGCGATGGAAATGAATGACCCGGCGCTCATCCAGTCCGCCGCGGTGGCCATGCCGTTGGTCAGCGGGCGCACGCCGGCGCCGGCCACGTAGAAATCCTTGGTCGATGCCGCCTTGGACCAGATGGCAATCCCTATGTAGAGGGCAAAGGTCATGCCGACCACGATGTATGTCAGCATCTGTGTTGTCACGGCTGCTTTCCTTCCTGATCGGTGTCCGTATCGGAATCATCCACGCCGAACCGGCGGTCGATCCTGCCGATCAGCGCCACGTATACGAAAATCAGGATAACGAACACGTAGATGGACCCCTGTTGCGCCCACCAGAACCCCAGCTTGAACCCGAACATGCTGAACCGGTTCAGCCAGTCAACCAGCAGGATGCCGAAACCATAGGAGACGGTGAACCAGACCGCCAGCAGTATCAGCAGCAGACGGACGTTGGCGCGCCAGTAGGCCTTGACGCGGTCCTCGGACAACACTTCTTCATCATGGGAACCGTGCGCCGGGAGGTTGTCAGCCTGGTGGTGGTAGACCTCGAGGTCGTCGTTATCCGGTTTGTTTTGCATAATTCTAATCCGTAAATTCCGGTTTTCTTTTTTCCATGAACGCGGCGATGCCTTCGCGCGCAGCTGCGGTTGCAGCGCTCTCGGCAAAGGCGGCATAACCGAGCTCCAGCGCTTCATCCAGGGACGCAGCGGCTGCCGAGTCGCTGACAGCCTGATGGATAACAGCGGATACCGCGGCGCTCAATCTCTGTCCACTGAAGCTGCGCGGCTCATTCTCTATTGCAGGCGGCGGAGCAATGCTGACGGGCGCATCAGCCGATTCGCGCCGTTTACCTGCCAGTTCACCGACCCGTCTGATCGCATCGGGAAGCAGCGCCTCATGGGTATGCGCCAGCCTGTCGATGACCTTCAACTCCAGCGCTGCCGT
>VYCZ01000131.1 GCA_009843675.1 Gammaproteobacteria bacterium
ATTTCAGGAATTTCTTCGCCGGCGGCTACGTCGGCAAGGGTTATCTGCCTGTTCCAGTCCGCCATGTCAGTTTTCCTTATCCTCCGGCGCAACGAACCTGAATATATCCAGGTTGACGATGGCGACCACCTCGTCATGCTGGTTGGTATAGGTGTCTTCCTGGCGTAAAAAGGCGCCGTCGCCGACTCGCAGGGTCTTGCGCTTTATGCTCACCAGCCGGCTGGTGCGGGTAATTCGGTCGCCCAGGTACATCGGCGCGAAATATTCCACGTCGATATTGGAGGCGAAGCTCAGGTTGCAGGGCGCGGGTACGTCGAAAATAACCGGGATAGGAATTTGTTTGGGCTCTGCGCCGGGCTGTTCGTGGGGGTCGCCGCTTTGCCAGTAAGCAGGGAGGCCGTAGGTGAAGATCATGTTGTCAGGCGCGATTACTCCCTTGTAACCTGCCGTCCGGGCGGCCGCGTCGTCAAGGTGAATGGGGCAGTCGAACTCCTTGGATTCCATCCAGCGCCGGATGGTGCCCTGTTCCACGGCATCGGCACCCTCCGCGACGCCGATGGCCTTACCCAGGTAAGATTCAGTCTCCTCCCATGTGCCCCATTTCCCCCAGCCCGGCTTGCTCATGATTTGACCGGTCGAAAGAACGGCAGGGTCACTTCATCGGTCAGCGCACGATACGAGACCTCCAGTTCCATGCCTATATAAACATCGTCGGGGTCGCAATCGATAATATTGGTCGTCATCCTGACGCCTTCCGGCAGGTCTACCCAGGCCAGGATGATCGGCAGGTCGTCGGCAAAATTCTCCTCCACGCCCTCGTAGGTAATGGAATAGGAATACAGGGTTGCCTTGCCGCTGCTTTCCTTCCAGTCCAGGTTGGCCGACCAGCATTCCGGGCACTCCCGGCGCGGGTAGAAGATCAGGGCGTCACAATCACAGCAATGCTGGATCAGCAGTTTGTGGGCGCGCGTACCCTCCCAGAACGGCGTGGAGAAGGGCTGTATCTCAGGCAGCGGGCGTTGCCGTTCACTCATCGCGGTTCCCTCCCGAATACCGTCGTACAGGCGTTCATGACTGACCCGCCCGAGGTCGTAAGAATGGCATGCGCGCAATCCTGTACCTGGCGTTCGCCTGCCTCGCCGAACAACTGCCTGGCGGTATCGATATAGAAGGCCATGCTCACGCCGGAGCCTACGTGACCGCGGCCGGTGGCGTCACCCATGGTGGTGCAGGGCAGGTCGCCGCCCGGCGCGCAGCGGCCCTCGGCCCACAGCTTCGCTCCTTCGCCGATGGCGCAGACCCCGTAAGCCTCCAGGGCGGAACACTGGGTGTACGGGTAAGCGCCGTAGATCTGGCGCAGGTCCATGTCCTCAATCGACAATCCCGCCTGCTCCAGGGCGTCGCCGCTCGTTTCCCTGTAGGCCCGGCGATGAAACACGTCCTTGCGCAATACCGGCGTGGCGCTCATGAAGCGGGTGCCATGACCCAGCTTGTAGGCAGCCTTGCCGCCAAGTTCCCGGGCAATCTCGTGAGACGTCAATACCAGCGCCCCGCCGCCGTCCGCCAGAAGGTTGCACTCCCGGGCATGCAGAGGCGTACTGATCATGCGGGAATTGAGCACGTCTTCAAGGGTCACGGGTTTTTCAAAAAAGATCGAATTGGGGTCCATGGCCGCCCAGGCCCGGAGCCCCACGGTCACCGCCGCCATGTCCTCCGCGGTGGCGCCGGTTTCGTACATGTAGCGCTGGGTGATCAGGCCCATGGACCCGTTGAACGACACGCCCCAGGGATATTCCCATTCCTTGTCCAGCGGCGCCGTGGCAAAGAAGTTGATCAGGTCCTGCACCGGTATGTCCGACTGCACCGTAGTATGGGGTATGAGCACGAAATCGGCCTGGCCGGAGTCGATCAACTGCTCGGCGATGCGGATGCAGTTGGTGGTCGAGGTGCCGCCGGCATTAGTCACGCAGATATCGCGGCAACCGTTCAAACCCAGCACTTCCGGGATTCTCCCCAGCGCCATCTCCAGGGCGATCTGCGGTTGTGCCATGGGGTTGGGGGAGATCACCGCGTTGATATCGTTCTTGTCGATGCCTGCGTCGCGCACCGCGCCGATACAAACATCCAGCAGGATATCCCAGCGGGTCCGTTCCGGCATGCGCCGCGTCGGGACCTCGCTCACACCGATGATTGCAATGCCTCGTTTACTCATATTAAAAAGCTGAAACTCCAAGTAAATCCCTTGCAATTATCAATTTCTGCATTTCCGCTGTCCCTTCGGTAATGGGGAAAATTCGCGCCAGGCGGTAGAGTTTCTGCACGCGGAACTCCGTCGTCAGGCCGTTGCCGCCGTGGATCTCCATCGCCTTGTTGACGACGCGCAATGCCATGTCGGTGGCAAACAGTTTCGCCTTGGAACTCTCGATGGCGCTCCCCTGGCCTTTTTCAACCTGGTCCAGCGCCCGGTAGCACAGCAATCTGGCCGCGTCGATCTCTGTCGCCATCTCCGCAATCATGGCCTGGATTAGCTGGTGTTCTGCAATATACTTGCCGTGCTGTTTCCTGTTCCGGGCGTATTCGATGGAATCATCCAGGGCCGCCTGCGCCACGGCAACGGCCATCAGTCCGACCAGGGGACGGCCGGCCTCCAGC
>VYCZ01000129.1 GCA_009843675.1 Gammaproteobacteria bacterium
ATGCGGACACCATACATTCATGTGAACCGCACCGAAGCATTGCCAATTCCGCCGACGGCCAGGGTCATGACGTCTCCGGGCACGACGGGGTGCAGGGGCACCAGGGAGCCCGACAGGATAACCTCACCGGCTTCCAGCTTGATGCCGTATTCACCCAGGGTGTTCGCCAGCCACGCCACGCAGTTTACCGGCGAGCCCAGGGCCGCGGCGCCCGCGCCGGGGGGGATGACGTGGCTGGTGTTGGTTTTGACCAAGACGCCGGGCCACAGGTCCAAGGAGCGCCGGCGCCACGCCCAGGGCCGCGGCGCCGGCGCCGGTGGCTATCACTTCGCTGTTCTTGGTATGCACCATGCCGCAGGTCACCAGGTCCACGTCGCGCGGGCTCAGCGCCCGGTCGCCCAGCAGGAACGCCCCGCAGGACGCGTTGTCGGCAATGGTATCCTGTATCTTTATCTTCCAGTCCCGGATTCGGGAATCCACGATTTCAAAACAGGGCATCACGCATTCCGTGGCGCGCAGCACCCCGGCATTGGTGATCCCGGGACCCTCCAGGTCGTGTTTCAGGATGAACGCAATCTCACCCTCGGCCCTGGGCTGGATCATTTCCGAGCCTATGGGCACCTCGTCCCCGTTGTTATACACCATGCGGTCCGTCAGGTAGCCGAAATCCGGCTGGTTGACCTGCAGCATATCCATGACGGCCTTACTGGTAACGCCGATCTTCTTGCCGATGATCTTCTCGCCGTCATCCAGCCGCCGCTGCAGCAATTGCAGCGAGATGTTATAGGCATCCTCGATGGTTATACCGGGCTCCTGGTCCGTCAGCGGATCGATGGTCCTGCGCTCCCGCAGGCAGTCGTACAGCGTATTGCCGTAAGACAGTATTTTTTCTTGAGATAAGTTCATTACACCATTACGCCCTGCATTCGTCATGCCGGACTTGTTCCGGCATCCAGTGAAATACTGTGTCGCCCGGAGGGCGACTCTCTGTTCATAATTTCAGGCACACGTTACGCATCTCGGTATAAAACTCCAGCGAGTGTACACCACCTTCGCGGCCTATGCCTGACTGTTTGGAGCCGCCGAACGGAGTCCTGAGATCGCGCAGGAACCAGCAGTTGACCCAGGTAATGCCCACCTCGATGGCGGCGGCAACCCGGTGCGCGCGGGACGCGTTCCCGGTCCAGATCGACGTTGCCAGCCCGTAGGGCGTGTCATTGGCCATGGCGACCGCCTCGGCTTCATCGTCAAAAGGCTGTACATGGCAGCAGGGACCGAAGATCTCCTCCCGGTTTACCGGCGATGATTCGGGCAGGCCGGTCCAGATGGTCGGCTCCACCCAGAAACCGCCGCCCAGTTCGCCGGGCACTTGCGGGATACCTCCGCCGGTAATGATCTCGGCGCCTTCCTCCCTGGCCTTGTCATAGTAGGACAGCACCTTTTCCCGCTGCTGCCTGCTGATCATGGGACCCAGGGTGGTGGTTGCCAGTTCCGGCCTCCCGGTCGCCAGGTTTTCGGCGCCCAGTCTGAGCCGATCCACGAATTCGTCGAATACCGGCCTCTCCACGTAAACCCGTTCCGTGCCCAGGCACACCTGCCCGCAATTGGCAAATACCGAACGCATGGCATCCTCTATGGCCCTGTCCATGTCGCAGTCGGCGAAAACCACCCCCGCATTCTTGCCGCCCAGTTCAAATGAGACATCGCGCAGGCCCACCGCCGCCGCTTTCATGATTTCAGTACCCGTGACCACCTCACCGGTAAACGTGATGGCGTCAACGCCCGGGTGCCGTGTCAGTAACTCCCCGGCGGAATCCGGGCCGAAACCATGCACGACGTTGTATACCCCCGCGGGGATGCCCACAGAGTTCATCACTTCGCCCAGCAGGGTCGCGGTGGCCGGGGTTTCCTCGGACGGTTTCACCACGACGGCGTTGCCGCAGGCCAGCGCCGGCCCGACCTTCCAGGTCATCAGCAACAGGGGCAGGTTCCAGGGACAGATGACGCCGACGACCCCCTTGGGCACGCGCAACGCGTAATTCAGCGCCCCTGCGCCGTCCGGAGTGTCAGTCATGAAGGATTCCGCCGGAACGTTCTTGATGGTATCGGCAAAGATCTTGAAATTGGCCGCGCCCCGGGGGATATCGACATGCCGGGCCAGGGACCAGGGCTTGCCGGTATCGAGACACTCCGCTTCAACAAAATCATCGAACCGGGCATTGATGCCGTCGGCCAGTTCATACAATAAAGCCACCCGCTGCTGTACGGGCATCGACCCCCAGGGTCCCGCCAGGGCAGCCCGGGCGGCTTCGACCGCCGCATCCACTTCCTCCCTGCCCGCCTCGTGAACCTGGGCATAGACCTCGCCCGTCACCGGGTTCAGCGTATCAAACATCTCGCCGCCCGCAGACCCGATAAATTCGCCGCCGATAAAATGACAGAACGGCGCCCCCGATACGACCTGCTCAACCTTTGCGTGCATAATTTTTACCTCAAAGAATACTTAATGCGTATTCGGCAATTTCCTCATCCTGTTTTTCACTGGCCCCGGAAACGCCGATGGCGCCGATGCGGCGCCCGTCAACCTCGATAGGCACCCCGCCGCCGCAGGTCACCAACCGGTCTGACGCCGGCAGACTGGTCCGG
>VYCZ01000454.1 GCA_009843675.1 Gammaproteobacteria bacterium
GAGCAGACGATCCTGCACCTGATTCCGTCCGGCATACTGCATGAGGGCGTGCGCTGTTTCATCGGCAACGGGGTGGTATTGTCACTGCGGGCATTGCTCGATGAGATCGCCATGCTTGAGAACAGGGGTGTCGCGGCGAGGGACAAGCTGCACATCAGTGAAGCCTGTGTCCTGCTTTTGCCGCACCATATCCTGCTGGACCATGCGCGGGAAGATGCCCGCGGCAAAGCGGCCCTGGGCACGACAGGGCGCGGAATCGGTCCTGCCTACGAAGACAAGGTAGCAAGACGGGCGCTGCGGGTAAGCGATCTCGGCAATCCCGGCATTCTTCAGGATAAATTGAATGAACTGCTCGAGTATCATAATTTCATCCTGAAGAACTATTACCGGGCCGGCACGGTGGATTACAGGCAGACGCTGGATGAACTCCTGGAACTTGCCGGGGAGGTCGCGCCGATGACTGCAGACGTAACCGGGATGCTGCACCAGATAAGGAGCCAGGGCGGCAACCTGCTGTTTGAAGGCGCACAGGGGGCATTGCTGGACGTGGACCACGGCACATATCCGTTCGTGACTTCGTCGAACACCACGACAGGCAGCGCGGCCACCGGTTCAGGATTTGCTCCCGGGCTGTTCGATTATGTCCTGGGCATAACCAAGGCATACACCACCCGGGTCGGTTCCGGCCCGTTTCCGACGGAACTGGCAGGCTCCGACGGGGCACTGTTGAGGGACAAAGGACAGGAATTCGGCGCCACAACGGGACGTCCGCGACGTTGCGGGTGGTTTGATGCGGCGGCCATGAAACGCTCCGCCCAATTGAACGGGCTGTCGGGCCTGTGCATCACCAAGCTGGATGTGCTGGACGGACTGGAGAAGATAAGGATCTGCCGCGAATATAAAGCCGCCGATGTTAATCCCCCGGCAACGGCCGGCGACCTGGCGAACTGCGAGCCTGTCTATGAAGAACTGCCCGGCTGGCAGGGCATTACCAGGGGCATGAAAGACTATAACGGCCTGCCTGAAAACGCCAGGTCATACCTGAAACGGATAGCAGAGTTGTGCGATGTGCCGATAGCCATGATATCGACCGGACCGGATCGGTCCGAGACGATTGTGCTGGAGAGTCCATTCTAATCACCTGCATACAAGACTGAACAACTTCAAGGAGTTTACGGATGATGGAAATGGTGCCGAGGAAAGGACTTGAACCTTCACGGGGTTACCCCCACTAGCACCTGAAGCTAGCGCGTCTACCAATTCCGCCACCTCGGCGTGGTGTGGTGTAGAATCCGTTTTTTGGAAACGACGGACTTTACCGTTACCCGCAGGCACTGTCAATCACTATCTATGGTTCTATATGGCAAAGAAAAAAAGCAAGCAGGAATATGATGTAACGATCCCGGAGCGGAAAGAGATCATGGAATTTCTGGAACGTTCGGGCGCACCGCGGCAACTGACCGAGATTGCGCAAGCATTCAATGTCAGGAGTTCGGCGGAGCGCTCGGCATTGAGCAAGCGTCTCAAGGCCATGCTGCGGGACGGAGAACTCATGCGTAACCGCAGAGAGGGATATGGTCTGCTGGAGAAGATGGACCTGGTGGCAGGCCGGGTAATCGGCCATGCGGACGGCTACGGGTTTTTCCGGCCTGATCATGGCGGTGAGGACCTGTTCCTGTCAATGAAGCAGATGCGTAGCGTCCTGCACGGCGATCATGTCGTGGCGCGTTACGGCGGGTATGACCGGCGCAACCGCAGGGAGGCGGTGATCGTCGAAGTGCTGGAGCATGTCAACCACTCCGTTGTGGGCCGTTTCTACAAGGAGGGCAGTGTCGCTTACGTGATTCCGGACAATAAACATATCCACCAGGATATCCTCATCCCGCCGCCCCTGAGAAAAAAGGCCAAGGCCGGCGAATACGTGGTAGCGGAGATCACCCGCCAGCCGGACCGGCATACCCAGCCTGTGGGCAAAATCGTCGAAGTGCTGGGCCGTGCCGGTTCCGTCGATATGGCAACAGAAATAGCCCTGCGCGCCTATCAAATCCCGTATGAATGGCCTGATGGTGTTGAAGAAGAACTGGCGGATCTGGAGCGCGAGCAACCGGTCAAGGGCAGGCGGGACCTGCGCGGCCTGCCGCTGGTAACGATAGACGGCGAGGACGCCAGGGATTTCGACGATGCAGTCTTTTGTGAGAAGCTGGGAAAGGAATGGCGTCTCGTGGTCGCGATTGCCGATGTATCGCACTATGTGAAGCCCGGCACCACCCTTGACGGGGCTGCCCGTGAGCGGGGGAATTCGGTTTATTTTCCCAGCAGGGTCGTCCCGATGTTGCCCGAACTCCTCTCCAACGACCTCTGCTCCCTGAAACCGGATACCGACCGGTTTGCCATGGTATGCGACATGCGCATCGGCGGGAAGGGGCAAATCAGGAAGTATCGCCTGTACCCGGCTGTCATCAGGTCCAGGGCCAGACTCACGTACAACCTGGTACGCGACATCCTCGCCGGAAAAAAAGTGCAAAGGAAATACAGGTCCGTAGTTTCCCACCTGGCGCATCTGCATGAACTGTACCATCTCATGCACGGGCACAGGCAACAGAAGGGACTGCTTGACTTTTCAACCAGCGACATCAGGATGTATC
>VYCZ01000037.1:0-1488 GCA_009843675.1 Gammaproteobacteria bacterium
TTACGCAGATGAACGCAGATGATTTATGATTATTTACAATTTATCTGCGGTAATCTGCGTCATCTGCGGATAATTTCATCTGCGCTAATCTGCGGCATCTGCGGATTAATACTATTTACATTACCTCTTGCCGCACAGGAGTCCGTTCAGCGGTTTCCGTTCTTCGGCGACCTGCATGTGCATACATCCTGGTCGCTGGACAGCTATGTCAATTTCAATCGTGTCGGTCCCCGTGAAGCCTACCGTTTTGCCCTGGGCGAGGAGGTTGTCCTGTCTGGCGGCAGGGAGGTGCGCATAGACCGGCCCCTGGATTTTGCGGCAGTGACGGACCATGGGGAGTACCTGGGTGAACTGCCGCTCTGTACCGATGCATCCAGCGCCGCGTACCCATTGGAGATCTGCCGTGACATCCGCAATGAGGCAGGGCAGGAGCGCCTGATAGAGAAGATATACCGGAACCTGATAATTCGCGACGTGGTGTCTCCGGACCCGCAACGTGAGCCCGAACTGTGCGGCGCGGACGATGCCCGTTGCCTGGCGCGGGCAAAATTGACCTGGCGGGAATTACAGGATATAGCCCATGAATTCAACCGTCCGGGTGTGTTCACCACCTTTGTGGGGTACGAGTGGACCGGGAATACGCACGGCAATAACATGCACAGGAACGTCATTTACGGGAATGATAAGGTCCCTGTCTTACCGGCTAGTCATTTTGAGGCGAACACGCCGGAACAATTATGGAAGCAGTTGCATGAAACCTGCGCCGCCCCCTGCGAAGTCCTGGCGATACCGCATAATTCCAACCAGAGCAAGGGCCGGCAGTTCCCCGCCTTGAAAGAGGACGGCAGCCCGCTCAGCCCGCAGTGGGCGAAGCTGCGAAGCAGGACCGAACCCCTGGTGGAGATCGTCCAGGCCAAGGGTGAATCGGAATGCCACACCGGGGTGGGCACGGTGGACGAATTATGTGATTTCGAGAAGTTCGAACGCCGTCCGCTGTGCACGGCGGGAAACACGGATGAAGACTGTGTGCAGGTCTGTACCGGCAATGACGCGTCCAAGGGTTGCCTGGCGCCCGGCATGTATGTGCGCAACGCCCTGAAACTGGGCCTGGAACTGGAGCGGCAACTGGACGTGAACCCCTACAAGCTTGGTTTTATCGGCAGCACCGATACCCATAACGGCACACCCGGCGGCACCGACGAGTCCAATTACCAGGGCCATCACGGGTTTGAAGACGGCACCCCGGCGCGGCGCGCGGGCAGACCTGTAATAAAGGAATTCGCGGCGAGCCGGGTGCTGGGGTCCGGCGGACTGGCCGGTGTGTGGGCGGAGCAGAATAGCCGCGCCGCCATATTTGCCGCGCTGCAACGCCGGGAAACCTTTGCCACCAGCGGCACGCGCATCAGCGTGCGTTTTTTTGCCGGGTGGGATTTCCCGGCCGCGCTCGATACGGATACCGACCCCGCTGCCCTTGCCGTAGCCCAGGGC
>VYCZ01000037.1:1498-2641 GCA_009843675.1 Gammaproteobacteria bacterium
TTTTTGGGGGGGGGTTATTCCCGGCCGGCGCTCTTTCGTTAACCCCCCCCCGCGCCCGGGGCCTCCGTCATGGTTTTCTCCTGGGTACGCTCCCGGCGGGCGCCGGGCGCGGGCACGGAGCCGGGTTTCATCATCTGGGCCATGAAAGACCCGCAGGGCGTCAACCTGCAGCGCGTCCAGGTCGTCAAGGGCTGGCTGGAACAGGGCGGGACCAGGGAGCAGGTATACGATGCGGTTTGCGCCGACGGCCTGGGCCCCGACCCGGCCACCCGCCGTTGCCCGGACAACGGCGCCACCGTTGATCTGAGCGATTGCAGTGTCAGCGCGGACAAGGGCGCGGTTGAGTTGAAAACCCTGTGGCGCGACCCGGATTTCGACCCGCGCCAACCCGCGTTCTATTACCTGAGGGTACTGGAAAACCCGAGCTGCCGCTGGACCACCTGGGAAGCCCTGCGGGAAGGGAACCAACTGTTCGAAGACATCGCCCCCACCATACAGGAACGCGCCTGGAGCTCCCCGATCTGGTACAATCCCCGATCTTGAAATCCTTCGTATCACAACTGCCCGCCCTGGCCGCGACCCTGGTCCTGGCCGGGTGCGCTGTTTCCGCCATCTCGCCTGAGGTCAGGGAACGGGACCTGCCCGATAGCTGGAGCGAAGCGGCAGAGTATGGGGCCGTCAGTGACGGCTGGCTGGCGGAACTGGGGGACACGGCACTCAGCGGCCTGGTGGACGCCGCCATGGAACGGAATTACCGGCTGGCGCAACTGGCCGCGGACGTCGAGGCCGCGCAGCAGGGCGTCATCATCAGCGGCGCGGCGCGGCTCCCGGACCTGTCCCTGGCTTTCAGCCCCTCGCGCCGGCGGGTGATCAGCAACCAGTTCGGGATCACGCGTACTTCCAGCAACTTCGAAATCGGCGTGGACCTGGCCTGGGAAATCGATGCCTGGGGCAAACTCAGGGACTTTGAGAAGCAGGCGGGCCTGAAACTGATGGCGGCGCAGGCGCGCTATGCGGACAGCCGCAACAGGCTGGCGGCCAGGGTGGCGCGCGCCTGGTTCAACGTGGCCGGCGCAGGTGAGTTACTGGCGTTATTTCGCGAGCGGCTGGCCAACCTCGAAGAGGACCTGGATATCATCGACA
>VYCZ01000462.1 GCA_009843675.1 Gammaproteobacteria bacterium
TGGCCGCCTGGCAGTTCGAACTGAAGGACCGCAACGGCGCCATGAAGGTGGTGGGCGTCGAGAATGGCGGCCATCCCGCCTTCCCGCGCACGCCATATTACGACCGGGAGGCCGTGGCCCGCGGCGCTGCGGAAAGAATTGTGCTCGCCGATTACTCCCTGGCCGATGAAGACATGCTGCCATGCGGCCGCGTGCGGCTTGCCACGCTGCACCTGATGCTGGCGGGGGAGCCCGATTTCGAACTGCGCCTGGTGACGGCCACTACGCCGGAAGGAGCAGCCATCGATGCCTCCATTTCCTATACGGAACCCAATGACAACACCCGGGAGAAAGCCCAATGAACAGTCGAAAACGCCTTGTCCTCGCAGCCGTACTCTCCACTACGATGTTGCTGATCGGTGTTGCATTGCTGGCGCTGCTCACCCGCACACCGCCGCCTGACCCTTCCCCGTTGGAGCAGGTAGAACGGTCATTGCAGCCGGAAGACGAATCATTGGCGCAGGCGCGCGGTTTGTCGCCGGACGCGGAACGCCCAGGGATGCGCAGGGCGCCGCGCGCGCCGGAATCATCGACGCAGGCGCGCGAGTTGTTGCTGGATGTCCCGCCGCCACCAGGGGCGACCGCGCCGGCGGAGCAGTCATCGGAGCCTGCTGGCAACGCAAGCGCAAGAGTTCGTTCCGATTGGGAGCTTGAAGAATCCCTGGAGTATGCTGAACCGCAGGCGCTTATGTTTAGTGTGGAGCCCGATGATGGTCCGGCAGGAGAGCACACTCATGCGGGCACACTGTCACCACAGGGACTAGACATTCAAGGCGAGGAAGATGTGGAAGTGCTTCTGAAGCGGGTGGTGATTCCGTCCAGAAAGGCGCCGCAGGCGCTGGCCGATGCAGACATGTCCGAACCATTGGCGCGTAGTTCCGAAATCCCGGAGGCTGAGGTCTGGATCATCGCAAAAGCGGCACAAGAAGATAACCGTACCGACGCTGAGGATTATAGTGAAGACGAGTATGTAGACGCCTCGGACCCCGGTTCCGGGGCGATGGTCGCGCACATGCTGTCTGACGATAACCAGTACGGCACGGAAAATATCCTGCTGCCCCTGCAACACACCGCCGTCGACGCCGCCATTGCCGGCCATATCAGCACGGTCCGGGTCACACAGCAGTTTGCCAACCCGTTCGACACGAAAATCGAGGCAGTCTATGTCTTTCCCCTGCCGCAGCAAGCCGCGGTCAGTGAGTTCCTGATGGTCATAGGAGAGCGCACCATTCGCGGCATCCTGCGGGAGAAGGAAGAAGCCGAGGCCATCTACCGCGCGGCGCGGGACCAGGGCTACCAGGCCAGCCTGCTGGTACAGCGCCGGCCGAACATCTTCGAGCAGAAGGTCGCCAACATCGAGCCCGGCAAGGCCATCGATGTCGATATCACCTACTTCAATACGCTTGCCTACAGGGACGGGTGGTACTCCTTCGTGTTCCCCACCGTAGTCGGCCCGCGCTTCAATCCGCCCGGCCACCCGGACCCTGTCCACGCGCTGCCGCGCGGCGGCCGCATGGCCACACCGGGCGCGGCCGGTGTCAGATACCTGGCGCCCACGGAACGCTCGGGTCATGACCTCGGCATGACCGTGCGCATCAACGCCGGCGTGCCCATCGAGGACATCACATCGACACACGACATTACTGTGGATCGGGACGGGCCGGCGGCCGCGACCGTGCAACTGGCGCAGCGGACTACCATTCCCAACCGGGATTTTGTGCTGGACTTCCGCGTCGCCGGGGAGGCCGTCAAGTCGGGCCTGATGACCTACCAGGACCCGGACACGGGCGAGGGGTTCTTCTCACTGATGCTGATTCCACCCCTGGCCCGCGCCGACATAGCCCGCCGGCCCATGGAGCTGGTGTTCGTCATCGACACATCCGGTTCGATGCAGGGCCGTCCCTTGGCGCAGGCGAAACAGGCCGTCGCCACGGCGCTGGGGCTGCTCAACCAGGACGATACGTTCCAGATCATCCGTTTCTCGGACGATGCCTCCCAGTTCGGCCGGGAGCCCGTCCCGGCGACGGCGGATAACCTGGCGGCCGCGCGCCGGTATCTGGCTGACCTGAGTGGCGACGGTGGCACCATGATGGTGGAGGGTATCAGGGCGGCCCTGGGTTTCCCCCATGATCCGTCCCGGTATCGCTTCGTCTCGTTTATGACGGACGGCTATATCGGCAACGAGGCGGACATCCTGGCCGAGGTGCACAGGCGTATCGGCAATGCCCGCATATTCAGTTTCGGGGTGGGCGGCTCCGTCAACCGCTACCTGATGGAACGCATGGCCAACGTCGGGCGCGGCGCCGTGGCCTACCTGGGCCTGAACGACTCGGCGGACGCGGTCATGGAAGCGTTCTTCGAACGCGTGAGCCGAGCGGCGCTGACCGACGTCGAAGTTGACTGGGGCGGTATGACCGTATCCGATACCTACCCCGGCCGCCGGCCCGACCTGTTCGTCGGGCGGCCGTTGGTGGTCTCAGGAAAGTTCCGGGGCAAGCCCGCAGCGGTGACCGTGTCCGGCATGGTTGACGGCGCCCGCCGTCCCTTCGCGGTCGAGCCCGCCGACGCCGGCAGCGCCGGCCCGTCCCTCGCCAGGGTCTGG
>VYCZ01000416.1 GCA_009843675.1 Gammaproteobacteria bacterium
GCTCCTGACATCCTGTCATCGTTTACATGTTCATACCGGTAGCGCAGGGATAAATGAAATTTTCCGCCAATGACGGCATCCGCGATCGAAGCGCCGGGAACATCCGGAGGGATCAATATGAACGCAACGAAGGTTGATAGCGCATAAGTGAACTTCATGTAAGTAAAATGCCCCCCGCCCCCAAACTCCTGACCGTCCTCGACAGTTCTTACCTCTGGTAATTCTTCAGCAGCACATAGATGGCCCCGGTGCCGCCGTCCACCTGCCGGGCGGAACAGTAGGCCAGCACTTCCTGCCGTTGTTGCAGCCACTTCCCGATCCGGCTCTTGATGGTCGGTCTGCCCTGTCTTGAGCGCAGTCCCTTGCCGTGGATGACGCGTACGCATCGGTGGTTGCGGGTAGCGCATTGTTTAAGAAAGTCGGACAGGCAGTCCCTGGCATGCTGCACGGTGTATCCGTGCAGGTCCAGCTCCGCGGTCACGGCGAACTGTCCCCGGCGCAGCTTTTTGAACACCTTGTCCTGGACCCCTGTTGTCTTGTACAGGAGTTCCTCGCCGGTTTCCGCCGCTTCGGTGTCAAAAAAGCCTTCAGCCATCTCCTTGATGACTGCGGCTTCATCCGCGAGTCTTTGCGCCGCTATGGGAGCCGGCTTGTCCGTCTGCGGATGAATCCTGTCCTGCCTGACCGGCGTGACGTCACCCACCGAGCGCCGGAACAGATCGGCCTCATCCCTTTCGGATTTACGTTTCCCCCTCATCGCCCCGTGCCGGTTACGTGTGCCGTAGCACCGGCCTCTTACCCAGCTTAAGGCCCGGCCAACGCAGGGCCAGCAGTACGCACAGGATGGCGCCGTAGATGAGCGGCGGCAGGATATCCGCCTTGACCAGCCACAGGTAGTGGAAAATGACCAGGACCGCAATGGGATAGATCAGGGAATGGAGCCGGCGCCAGTTGTTCCCCAGCCGTTGCGCCATTTTGTTGGTGGACGTCACCGCCAGCGGGATGAGCAGGACAAAAGCGGTGAAACCGACAGTGATATACGGCCGCTTCGCCACGTCCAGAACGATCTCGTTCCAGTCGAAGAACTGGTCCAGCACCAGGTAGGTGGAGAAGTGCAGGCAGGCGTAAAAAAACGCAAACAGGCCGAGCATCCTGCGGAACCGGATCAGCGCGTTCTTGCGGGTGATTTTCCGCAACGGCGTGATCGACAGGGTAATTAGCAGGAAGCGCAACGCCCATTCGCCGGTGAAATGGGTGATCTCCTTGATCGGGTTGGCGGTCAGGTTATTGGTAAAACCGTTATACACCAGCACGCAGAACGGCAGCGTGCAGAGCAGGAACAGGACCGGCTTTGCCCAGCGTGAGTTCATCGGATTAATAATTTTTGCGCAAGTCCATGCCGCTGTACAGGGAGGCAACCTGGTCGGCATAACCGTTGAACATCAGGGTCTCGCGCTTGAGGAACTCGCCGATGCGGCGTTCCTTGCGCTGGCTCCAGCGCGGGTGGTCCACCTCGGGGTTGACGTTGGAATAAAACCCGTATTCCTGGGGCGCCGACATGTTCCAGGACGTCCTGGGCATTTTGCGTCTGAATTGTATCCTGACGATGGACTTGATGCTCTTGAACCCGTATTTCCAGGGCACCACCAGGCGTATCGGAGCGCCGTTCTGGTTCGGCAGCACCTCGCCGTACAGGCCCACTGTCAGCAGGGTCAGGGGATGCATGGCTTCGTCGATGCGCAACCCCTCGCGATAAGGCCAGTCCAGGACATTGCGCCTCATCCCGGGCATCTCCTCGGGCCGCATGACGGTGGTGAAGGCCACGTATTTCGCATCCGAGGTGGGTTCGAACCGTTTCAGCACGTCGGCCAGCGGGATACCGACCCAAGGGATGACCATGGACCAGGCTTCGACGCAGCGCAACCGGTAAATGCGTTCCTCCAACTGGTGCGGCCTGATGACGTCCTCGTAGCTGTAGGTGCCGGGTTTCATGCATTCGCCGTCAACGACCACGGACCAGGGTTGCGGTTTGAATTTCCCGGAGTTTTCCGACGGGTCGCTCTTGTGCGTGCCGAACTCGTAGAAGTTGTTGTAGCTGGTGACGGCGTCATAAGGCGTCAACTCCTCGTCCGTGGAGTACTCGTTGTTCCTGACCGTGGACAGTTTTGTGCCGGCCAGCGCGCCGGTAAGGGAAACCGTATTGAGCAGTGCGCCGGTGAGACCCAGCTTCGCGCCGGCCCTGATGAACTTGCGCCTGTCCAGGTACAGTTGTTTGTCCGTGATCTCGGAAGGTTTGATGGGGTCCGGTGTCTTGATCAGCATGTCGGTTATCTCGCAATGTGTTTATTTATGGACAACAGATAGCCCTGAGAGTTCACGTTAATGAGTATACACCGTTTACCTGGCCAAGCCATTCCCGCGCATTATGGAACATCTGCATCCAGGGGCTGTCGGCGCCGGGACTGTCATGCTCGATCCAGGACATCTGCTGCGCCAGGAATACCCGTTCCGGGTGCGGCATCATGATGGTAAAGCGCCCGTCGGCGCTGGTGAACCCGGTCATTCCCTGGGCAGACCCGTTCGGGTTATACGGATAGGTCTCAGT
Organism: Gammaproteobacteria bacterium; assembly: GCA_009843675.1. Lineage (GTDB taxonomy): Bacteria > Pseudomonadota > Gammaproteobacteria > Eutrophobiales > Eutrophobiaceae > JAAXHV01. The sequence continues at coordinate 2,606 of VYCZ01000416.1, forward strand.
CACCGCGCCGCGGTTATCCACG
>VYCZ01000133.1:0-552 GCA_009843675.1 Gammaproteobacteria bacterium
GTTCGGTGTCCGCAATATCAATGAGCTGGAACGGCTGTTTACCTACCTGTGCCTGAACACGGGCGGCATCCTGGCGCACAATACCTGCGCCAGGGCACTGGAGACTTCTGCCGGCACGGTCGCCAACCATCTTGCGTTGCTTGAGCAGGCCAATCTGGTTTACAAACTGCCCCCCGCGGCGTTGGGTGGAAAGAAGGCGCTAAAGGCGCGCAACAAGTATTACCTGGTCGATGCCGCGTTGCGTAACGCCATGCTTTTGCGCGGTGAGGAAATATTTTCCAACGCTGAGGAGATGGGCCTTATCGTGGAAACCACGGTGCTGAGACACCTGTACGCTTACTATTATCACGATACGCCCGAAATCGCCTACTGGCGCGACGCGGCGACAGGCAGGGAGGTTGATATCATTGTCCGCAGTCCCGCTTACGCGCTGCCTTTTGAAATCAAATACCGGGAAAAACCTGAGCTGGAGGAAAGGGGCGGGCTGGTCACCTGGTGCCGTGCGGAACAGCCATCCCAGGCTTATCTCGTCACCCGGCGTGACAGTGATTT
>VYCZ01000133.1:562-2612 GCA_009843675.1 Gammaproteobacteria bacterium
GCTACCTGCTGGGGCAGGTGGAAAACCGGAATCAGGCTTGAAAAAGTATGATCTTGCCCTGAGACCGAACAGTTTATGCGGCGCCTGTTATAGATTTACCTGAAAAAATCGGCTATGTTTCAAAGGTCGTTGATAAAACTATTCGGAACCATATTATGCTGACTGTCATTTCTCCTGCAAAGACGCTGGATTTTGAGACGCCGCCGCAAGCGCCGGCGTTTACCCTGCCTGGTTTTCTTGATGATTCGGCGGAGTTGATCGATGAACTGCGTACTTTCGAGCCTTACAAGCTGAGCGAGTTGATGGGCATCAGCCCGAAGCTGGCCGAGTTGAACTCGAACCGCTACCATGCCTGGTCGCTGCCGTTTACCGCCGCTAACGCCAAACAGGCGGTGCTGGCATTCAAGGGCGACGTGTACGCCGGGCTGGACGCGGACAACCTGGATGAGGATGATTTGCAGTTTGCCCAGGACCACCTGCGGATACTTTCCGGCCTGTACGGCGTGTTGAAGCCGCTGGACCTGATGCAGCCTTACCGGCTGGAGATGGGCACGAAGCTGAAGAACCGGCGCGGGAAAGACCTGTATGCCTTTTGGGATGACCGCATCAACCAGACCCTTGACAAGGAACTGGCCGGGCAGGACGACCCGGTGCTGGTGAACCTGGCGTCCAACGAGTACTTCAAATCCGTGCGGGCCAACAAGCTGGCTGCCCGCATCGTCACGCCGGTGTTTAAAGAAGCGCGCAACGGGCAGCTCAAGCTGATCTCGTTTTTTGCGAAAAAGGCCCGCGGCCTGATGAGCCGTTATATCATCCGTAACCGCTTGTCAGACCCGGAGGACCTCAAGGGCTTCGATCTGGAAGGGTATCGTTATAACGGTGCGCTGTCAGACACCGACCACCCGCTGTTTACCCGACGTGGAAATTAACATGAACCATGAATACGAATTGCTTGAGCGCATCACCGTATCCGCAAATATTTTTGGCGGCAAACCTATAATCCGCAATATGCGCATCGCAGTGGAACACGTCCTGGCCAAACTTGCCGCCGGAGACACTGCGGAGATAATCCTGAACGAATATCCTGAGTTGCAACCGGAGGACATTCAGGCCTGCTTGCTATTCGCTCATCGCTCCGTAGCGTAAAAAGGGAACGGGGCGTTGTTGCCCTGTCCCGGTTCCCACGTTCAACTCCTGCGCCAACCCTTACCGGTTACACAGCAGCTGGCGCGCCCGGGGACGTCAGGCGCTGGGACGCCTCCGCCTGCACGTAGTCCATGAGGCTGGGAATTCCGGGTTCGCACAGTTGCGAGCCGTCCTGCCGCCAGAGGTAGCCCAACTCGTGCAGCTGGTCCAACGCGGCGTTGTCCCCGCCCAGGTGTTCCAGCAGGATATCGTAGTGGACCTCATCCCGGACGAATGCTTCGGCCGTCGTCACGGCGGCCCCGATAAGCCCCCGCTTGCGAAATTCGTTGTAGCGCACCCCGTAATAATGGTTGCGCTCCTTATACGCATCGGGCCGGGCCGCCGCCACGATGTCCGGGGTAACAACGGTACTGCGCGCGGCCAGCAGGGCATTGCACAGCACCTCGCCCCAGAGCTGGATGAAGTAAGGGTAGCGCTGGGACTCCTCGACCACCTCATCCAGCGCCGACGGCTCGAAGTTAACCCCTTTGCCCGCCAACGGTTCGGCGAGCGCGGACTTTGTGGCCGCATCGTCCAGGCGCCCGATACCCAGCTTTTTCGCCCTCGACCAGAAGGAGGCGTCCATTCGCTCCAGGCGCCCCTCCAGGTTCGGCGTGCCGGCCAGAATGAGCAGGAACGGGAGCCCCTGTTTGCGTAACTGCTCGGAGGCGTTCAGTAGTGTCCGGCCGACCTCCGGGTCCAGGGTATGTGCCTCGTCTATCAGCGCCACCAACGGGCGCCGGGCGCACCGGGCCGTCAACAGTGGAATCAGGTAGTCGGCGCGCAGCCGGGCTTTGTCCGCCGGCGGCAGGGCGCGCCACTCCGCCTCCGCCAACGATGGCAGGCCCAGCCTGAGGGATGCCGG
>VYCZ01000403.1 GCA_009843675.1 Gammaproteobacteria bacterium
TATCAATCTTCGCGCGTGGGCAGGATAAGGGCGGTTCCGGGGATTGAAGCTATGCAGCGAGAGCGTCAACGTCTCAAGTGATTGACTACCGGTATCTGCTTCCTGCGGAATTAGAGATGACCGAAGCAGCGCTCTTTTATGAAGAGCAATTACCTGGCCTCGGGAGGGATTATCTTGACGATATTCAGCGTTCGATTGACCTGATCCGAACACACCCTGAAACAGGACAGGTTATCCGGGGGAAATTTCGTCGCGGCCTGGTTTCGCGTTTTCCTTATTCAATAATATACAGCATTGAAAATGATCATATCCTGATCCTTGCCGTTGCCCATAATCGCAGAAAACCATTTTATTGGGAGGAGAGATGACTAACGGATGTACTCAGGATGCGGTTGAAACGTGGTTATTAATGTATTTCTCTATCCCAAAACTCTTTGACAAATCAATGGCCGACAGGATCAGGATATCATCCTGGAGAGCCGTCCAGGTGAGGTTCATGGGGTCGGACTAAAATAACCATGTGATTGGCTCCGGCAAATCGGTTCAACAGCGAAGCAGACGAGGATACTATTGATGAGATCAGTCAACATTGTTTACCTGCTGTGTGCCGCCATCGTCATTACCGGTTGCAGCTTCGTTGCGAAACAAGCTACCCGGCAACAGTCGGCCCTGGAGCAGGCACTGGCCGGTGCGATGGTGCCCATCCCCGCCGGCACATTCCGCATGGGGGACTTGAGCGGGGAGGGTTGGGATGATGAGAAACCCGTTCACAGCGTCACATTATCGGCCTTCCGGCTGGTCAAGTTCGAGGTGACGTTTGCCCAGTGGGACGCCTGTGTGGCGGCCGGGGGGTGTAACCGTTACACCCCGGATGATTGGGACTTGGGTCGGGGCGACCGGCCGATTATCAATGTCTCCTGGGACGATGTCCAGTCTTTCATTGACTGGCTGAACCGCAAGACCGGCGGCAATTACCGCCTGCCTACAGAGGCGGAGTGGGAGTATGCGGCTCGGGCCGGCAGTAGTACAAAGTACAGTTGGGGGAACGACATCGGCAGCAACCGGGCGAACTGTCAAAATATTCATTGTGGCGACTCGTGGGAGTTTACTGCGCCGGTGGGCAGTTTCCCCGCCAATGCCTGGGGGCTGCACGACATGCACGGCAACGTAAACGAGTGGGTACAGGATTGCCGGAATTACGATTATGAGGGTGCCCCGACGGACGGCAGTGCCTGGACGAGTGGGGATTGCAGCCAGCGCGTGATTCGGGGCGGTTCCTGGGACAGCAGTGCGTGGTTCCTGCGTTCCGCCCACCGCGGCTGGGACGGGCGCACGTTCCACATCTTCAGCATCGGCTTCCGCCTGGCCCAAGACGAATAGAACGAAGGCATGATAGCGGATATATGTACATGACTCTCCATCAGGATTGCCTGGTTACTTTGCAATGAGCGAAAACGCGAGGAGCGCTTCGAGCCGCAACATTAACAATCAGCCAAATCCAACTTATGGTGCAAAAGCAAACATGAAATCAGTCAACATTGTTTATCTGCTGTGTGCCACCATCGTCATTGCCGGTTGCAGCTTCGTTGCGAAACAAGATGCCCGGCAGCAGGCGGCCCTGGAGCAGGCACTGGCCGGCGAGACGGTGTCCATCCCTGCCGGCACGTTCCGCATGGGGGACTTGAGCGGGGAGGGTTGGGATGATGAGCAACCCGTTCGCAGTGTGACAGTGCTGGCCTTCAAGCTGGGAAAACACGAAGTCACGGTAGGCCGGTTCCGGGCCTTTGTCGCGGCAACGGGGTATCGCACGGATGCCGAGCAAAGTGCAGACGGGTACGCAGGTTGTGTCTCCGAGCAGTCAGAGGGTAATTGGGACTATGTGCCGGGTCGCAGCTGGCGCGACCCGGGCTACCCGGTTGAAGATGACCAACCGGTGGCGTGTGTGGGCTGGAACGATGCCCAGGCGTTTATTAACTGGCTGAATGAGAAGGCCGGTGGCAACTTCCGCCTGCCCAGTGAGGCGGAATGGGAATATGCGGCCCGGGCCGGCAGCACCACGGAGTATTACTTCGGCGACAGTGAGTCGGAGTTGTGCCGGTATGCCAACCACGCGGACCGCAGTACGGATTTTGACTGGCGCAATGAGTCCTGCTCTGACGGCGTGGGCAAACGCGCGGCGGTGGTCGGGAGTTACCAGCCGAACAGTTTTGGTCTGTACGACATGCACGGCAACGTGTGGGAGTGGGTGCAGGATTGCTGGAACGACAGTTATGAGGGTGCGCCGACGGACGGCAGCGCCTGGACGAGTGGCGATTGCAGCCGGCGCGTGGGTCGGGGCGGTGGCTGGAGCGGCCGTGCGTGGAGCCTGCGTTCCGCCTACCGCGGCTGGGACGACCGCGCGGGCCGCAGCAGCGACGTCGGCTTCCGTCTGGCCCAGGACAAATAGAACGAAGGCGCTATACCGGGTAAATGCACATGACTATCTACCGGGATTCCCTTGGTGCTTTTTCCTCTTTCCCTTTTCCGCCCGGCGCGTAGCGCCGGGCCGCAATTCATTGAGGTAGGCGCCCATGCAACCCACAAACCCGAACCTGCCCCGGGT
>VYCZ01000309.1 GCA_009843675.1 Gammaproteobacteria bacterium
AGATAACAGGCAACAACCGCCCATTCAACACTATTCCAGCGATCGAACTGGTTTTGCAGGCATTTTACCCCCAGATCCACCACTTCCCGGTATCCGTTCGCATATTGACGCGCGACAAGATCCCGATCCTGCGCGGCTTCCATGGCGGAATATATGTCGATATCCGGGAGGGAGTTTACGTCATACCTGTCCGCTTTGCCAAGACCGCCCGGGTTTGCCAGGCGAATGGCAGCAAATATGTCCTGGGCCTCCTGCCGCCCGAGAGATTTCAGGGTCGATTTGACGGTGCGCCGAAAGTCTGCCTGCAGGCCATGTTCGTGAAACACCCGGATGATGGGCGCAATAAGCAATATCATCCCCAGGTTGGTATTGCAATGAACAGCGGCCCTGGTGGCTTCGACACTGGACAGGATTTTTCGTCCGATACCAAGCCGCCGATCACACAGGATGGGTGAGATGATTTCTGCGCTCGTGGCAAAATCCGCATATTCCATGCCATGACCGGCGCCGTGCCGGCCTACGTTTCCCGGCTTCAGCGCGTTGATGTCGCAAATGAAACAATCATACACCTGGGCCGTTAAGCCGGCCATGTTCCTCTACCTTGCGGATTAACTGAATATCCCGGTGAATGAATCGTTCAGCGCCTGCAGGTTGATGTCGCCCGCCTGGAACGAACGTCCTGTCCTGAGCGAACTCACGGTCACCCGGGCCGGGCTGAACAACATGGGATCAAGCTTGTAGAAATCAAAGTTGGCGTTTTTGAACACCTCCGCAAACGGCCTGCCGTAGTCTACCGACGTATTGCTCGGTAACCGGTGGGCCAGGTCCTGTGCGTCCTCATCGCCGGAACTGACGAATAAATGGACATGCCCGCCGAACAGGATCGCGTCGTTGGTGCGGCTCATGGCCGTCAGGAAGTCCGGGGAGGGGGGGCACAAGGGCACGGTGCCCATACCATCTACAATTTCATCCAGGGGATAACGCATCGTGTGGGCCTTGTGCAGGGCGGATTCAAACACCCGGGCAATGACCTGCACCGCGCCCGAGAGGCTGGAAGTAGGCGTCAGGATCAGGGTGAGGTTTTCCGGCACAACCTGGCAGCGCTCGGCAATCTTGTCGGCGATCTCTACCGGCGGCGTCTTGTCAACTTCCAGCACGATGCAGGTGGTGTCCGCCTTGTCGCGATACCCGATTTCATCGAACAGCGGTTCCCTGCTGCCCAGCGCCCGCGCCGGGCCGGAACCGAGCGCGCTGAAGGTGCCCTCGCCCTGGCCATGGGAGAGGTTCCAGCCCGCATACTGGCTGGCCAGGCAGGCAATCACCGGGTGGCTGGTATGGACGTCCACGTGCCAGGGCCAGTTCTGGTAGTCCCGCGCGGCGCGCAACCTGGCGGTGGCCAGCCCGCCCAGGCAGATCTCGGCAATCTGCCGGCCGGCTTCGATGCTGCCGTGACCGCTGATGCCCGCGTCTATGAGCAAACTCCCGTTTGACATGCGGCTGGCGCTCAGGCCCAGGCCGTGCGCAAAGTTGACCAGGTGGTCCACCTTGGGAGCGATCAAGGTGTTGATGCTGAGGGTGTTGCTCCCGGTGTCAGGATTGTTAATGTTTGTTGCTGTTGCAACATTCGTACTCATGTCGTTACATCTCCGGCGCAGGCACAGAATAGATTATTCCAATCAGGGCGGCTAATTATCCGGGGCGCTGCCAGACTTGACGGTAACGGCCAGCGCGGTGTCGGTGGCAGCCGGTATCGCAAGGTGGGTCTCGACGCGGGCCAGTCGTTCGCGCACCTCCGCCTGCCCGGCAGCCAAGGTATCGATGCGCCCGGATAAATCAGCGTGCAAGCTGATTTGCAGACCGCCCAGCCCGACCAGCAGGCCGGCTCCGACGCCAAGGATAGCAAAGGTTTCCTGGGTGAGTTTCATAATCGGTAGTATAACATACCCGCTCTCCCTGCAAACCTGAAGTCAGCTTGAACTGCTGATCTGTGCCCGGTTATTTTCAGCACAGGCAACCAGGAGCCTTGTCCCGTTATCCCGCCCGGCAAATTCGTCCACGGCCCGTTGCGCGGATTCGGCGTCCGGGAAAATCGCAAAACCGGTGGGGCCCCAGGAGGTCTGGCCTATGCCGGTTGCATTGTGTTCCAGCAGGAATTCCAGTGTCTGCCTGACGTTGTCACTTGCGTAGGAGCCCCCCTGGACAGCGCTGAAATATTCACCGATGCTGGACTGGATACTGCTGACGGACGCGCCGAACCGCTCGCAATCCTTTTCCATGATGCCCGGCAACATCTGCATCAATACCTGCCGGCAAATTTCCGCGCAAGCTCCCGGGGGCATGCCCGGCAGGGATTTGAAAGCTTCCACCTCGTCGGTTCCACTGATACCTTCAGCCCGTGTATCCATGACCAGCACAAACCGCCATTCTTCCGGGAAGTCATGACGGAGAATCGTAGTCGGCAACCTGCGTCCTTCCGACCTGCCGCTGTCAAGGATGAAACCGCCTTGCGTGAACACGCCCAGTCCCACCCCGGAACGCCTGCCTCTGCCGGTAGCGGCGGCAATTTCTTCAACACCGGTATCGAT
>VYCZ01000358.1 GCA_009843675.1 Gammaproteobacteria bacterium
ACTCTTGGTAAGTTCCCACTCGTAACCGAACAAGGTGTCGAAGTAGCTGTTGTCCCACGTTGTGGGAGTAGAGGTCCATGCGCCTTCGATGCCGCTGGTGATCGCGTCGCCGGCCTTGCCGCTGCCGAAACTGCTTTTCCAGCCGAGGCCCTGCTGCTCTATGGGAGCGCCCTCCGGTTCGGGACCGACATAGGTGTCCGCGGGAGCCGCGCCGTGGGCCTTGCCGAAGGTGTGACCACCCGCGGTAAGCGCGACGGTCTCCTCGTCGTTCATTGCCATACGGCCGAAAGTCTCGCGAATGTCCCGGCCCGAGGCGAACGGGTCGGGATTGGCGTTGGGACCTTCCGGGTTCACGTAGATCAGACCCATCTGGACCGCGCCGAGAGGCTCCGCGAGTTCCCGGTCGCCGCTGTAGCGCCTGTCGCCGAGCCACTCGTTCTCAACGCCCCAGTCAATGTCCGCCTCGGGTTCCCAGATGTCCTCGCGCCCGCCGGCGAATCCGAAGGTCTTGAATCCCATCGACTCCAGGGCGCAGTTGCCGGCCAGAATCATGAGATCGGCCCATGAAATTTTTCTGCCGTATTTTTTCTTGACCGGCCAGAGCAGCAGGCGCGCCTTGTCCAGGTTGCCGTTATCAGGCCAGCTGTTGACGGGGGCAAAGCGTTGGTTGCCGGTCCCGCCGCCACCGCGGCCATCGCCGATTCGATAGGTGCCGGCGCTGTGCCACGCCATGCGGATAAAGAATGGACCGTAGTGACCGTAGTCGGCCGGCCACCAGTCCTGTGACGTGGTCATCAGTTCATAGAGGTCCTGCTTTACCGCGGCCAGGTCCAGGGTTTTGAACTCTTCAGCGTAGTTGAAATCCTCGCCCATCGGGTCGGACCTGGAAGAATGCTGGCGTAGAAGATCCAGTTCCAACTGGTCCGGCCACCAGTCCCGGTTTGTCGTGCCTCTGCCACCGGCGCCATTGCCGGCTTTGCCCATTACCGGGCACTTGCTTTCGCTCATGATTTTCTCCTCAATATGACATGATCAGGGAAACTCTGATTTAACCAGAGTTTACAGTTCAAGAAACAATGCTTTCGCGCTTAACTCTTAGGCAAAGATTGGACGTTAAAGTTCAGCGCGCCGGAGAGAGGGAACACTGTCCCCGCTCCGGATTTGGTTCCACTTCGGGCAGGTCGAGAATGCGCTTCAGTTCATCGGCGCCGCCCACATAGCTCCCGTCCAGCCAGATCTGCGGCACGGTAACCGGGGTTTTCGGGCCGATGATCGGTTTTACCCTTGCCAGCATTTCATACAGCGAGCGCGGGTCCTTGACTACATCGTGGTACTGGTAGTCGACTCCGGCCTGTTCCAGGTATCCCTTGGCGCGCACGCAGTGGGGGCAGGTGGCCTTGCCGTAAGCGTGGTTACCCTGTATCGGTGAACTGCCCGTTGCTTCCTCAATGACGGACTGGGTCAGTACGCCCCGGTTCAGGGCCGCGCCCTGGGAGATGATCCTGCCGTTAACCAGTACGATCGGGGCATGCCAGCCTCCTTTGGGCAGGGGTTTCCACCACTCCGTGAGCCAGTCGCGCATATCGAGTTCGACGTCTATACCGGCCAGGTCCGAATCCATACAGTCCTGGATTATGTCTTTGGTCAATGCACATTCCCCGCAGGGGATCTTGACCTTGAAGGGCCCCCACTCACCGGCCCAGCGGAATACGGTGATGTTTACCGGGTTGTTCATGCTTCACTCCTGGTTGTCATATGGTTTGCAGTTTAAAACGGCTTGGGGCCGCCTGTTGCCCAGTCAAGCAGTTCTGCCGTATGCACAAAGGGGACATCGGTGAATTGCCGCAGGTGCATCATGCAGGCCATGTTGCCGCTGGCCACGACGTCCACGTCTGCCTGGTCAATACAGGCCGCTTTTCTTGTTCCCAGTTCAGCGGCGATCGCCGGTTGCAGGATATTATAGGTACCCGCCGAGCCGCAGCACATATATTTCTCCGGCAACTCCTGTACGGTAAAACCGGCATGTCTTAGCAGCTCTACCGGCTGGGTGTCAATCTTTTGTCCGTGTTGCATGGAACACGGACTCTGGTAGGCGACACGGACCTGCTCCATTTCGCCGTTTTCGGTTACGTCACGGTGTTCGGATAAAAATTCAGCTATGTCCCGGGTCATCGCGCTGATTTTACAGGCATCTGCCGCCAGGGACTCGTCAACGCGGAACAGGTGGCCGTAGTCCTTGAGCATGGTGCCGCAGCCGGAGGCATTGACGATCAAGGCCTCGAGTCCGAGTTCGTCTACATGTTTTATCCAGTCGGTGATGTTTTGCCGGAAGCGTTTTTCGGCCAGGGCTTCCTTACCCAGGTGGTGTTCCACCGCGCCGCAGCAGGCCTGTTCCGACAGCAGGTGGACGCGCCAGCCACGGCGCTGCAGCAGGCGGATGCTGGCCGAATTGATATCCTTGCCTATTACCTGCTGTACGCAACCGGCGACGAGGCCCACGGCTTTTCCGGTCTTATCCTGGTTCCTGTCCGCTTTAATTATCTTTTTGCGGGTTGCCAGGGGGCGGAGTATCAGTGCAC
>VYCZ01000277.1 GCA_009843675.1 Gammaproteobacteria bacterium
TGATTGAACAGACCGTGCGCCAGACCTTGCCGGAGGAATTTCAGAAAAGTGAGTTCCTGCTGGAACACGGCAACATCGATATGATTACCCGCAGACGGGACATGCGGGATACGATAGCGTCAATGTTGTCCATTCTTTGCCATAAAACATGCTGATGAGTTCCGTCCCGAAAATTTTCTCCGGACCGCACCAGGCACAAGCGCCCAGGTTCACCTGCCTGGCTGACTGGCTGGCCTGGCAGGAAAGCCTGCACTTCACAGCTATAGAACTTGGCCTGGACCGCTGTAACAGGGTGGCCCGGAGAATGGGTCTGCTGAAGCCTGACAGTAAGGTAATCAGCATATCCGGCACAAACGGCAAGGGCTCCAGCGCGGCAATGCTCGATACGATGTTGAGACATTCCGGTTACAGGGTGGGCGCCTACACTTCACCGCATTTAACCAGGTACAACGAAAGGATTTGCATTGACGGCAAGCAGGTAACGGATGAACAGCTTTGTCATTCATTTGAACGGATAGACCGGGCGCGCGGGGATATTTCCCTGACCTATTTTGAATTCGGCACACTGGCGGCGCTGGACATATTCCAGCGCGCGGACCTGGATATTGCGATACTGGAAGTCGGACTGGGCGGCCGGCTCGATGCCGTCAATATACTGGATGCCGATATCGCCCTGGTGGTGACGATCGACCTGGACCACGAGAAATGGCTGGGATATACCAGGGAAGCCATAGGCAGGGAAAAAGCGGGAATATTCAGACGCCGGCAACCGGCAATCTGCTCAGACCCGGCCGCGCCGGCGTCCATTGCGGACTGTGCACGGGAAGCAGACGCCCTGCTGTACCAGGCCGGCCGGGATTTTACCTGCGCCATCAATGCGGATACCTGGACCTGGAGGGGTTCCGGTACGGTCTATGAGGGTCTGCCCAAGCCCGGCATCAATAATGACAGGCAGGTGCAGAATGCCGCCGGCGTGCTGATGGTGCTGGAAACCCTGGCCGATGAATTTCCCGTCAACCTGGAAACCGTAAAGGCTTGCCTGCGGGATTTCAGGCTTGCCGGCCGGTTCCAGGTCGTGCCCGGAAAAACTCCATGTATTCTTGATGTTGCGCATAACCGGCAGGCTGTTTCGGCACTGGTCGAGAATGTAAGGAAAATTCCCAAAGTCGGTGAAACCCACATCGTGATCGGCATGCTCAAGGACAAGAATCATGGCGCCGTCTTTGAGCAACTGGCGGAAATTGCCGATTACTGGTACCTGGCTGAATTACAGGAAGACCGTGCAGCGGGTCTGGGGGAATTGACCGGCGCGCTGGGAAGGTACGAGGATGTTGGTAAAATCAAACAGTTTAAAACTGTCCGGGAAGCCCTGTCGGAGGCTGAAGCCAGTGCCCGGATGGGTGACAGGATAATAGTTACCGGTTCCTTCGTAACCGTCGGCGCTGCAATTGATCACCTGGAGTGTAATTGGGGACGGAATTAATTCCGTTCCCCTGTGGAACTGAAAATGGACCAGAGATTGAAAGAAAGAATCACCGGAACGACCGTGTTGGTGCTGCTGGCCGTAGTACTGATCCCGCTGGTACTGGATGACAGCCGAGTTGTGGAGACCGGGATCACGGCAACCAATATTCCGGAAAAACCGGATGAAGAATTCACCACGCGCCTGGTGCCCATCCCGGAACAGGATGACATTGTTCCCGTAGAGGAGGAAGCCGATGACAGTCCTGCCCGGGGGGCGGCGGTTGGCGCGGAACCTGAAGAGCCGGACATCGCGGCCGAACCGGAACCTGTTGCAGACGTTGCCGTCGCCGAAGCCGGGACTGCAGGGTTAACCGGGTGGGTCGTGCAGGTAGGCAGTTTTTCCAGAAAAAATGCCGATAGTCTCAATGCCAGGCTGCGCGCGGAGGGATATCCGTCATACGTTGTTGATGAACCGGTAACAGCCAAGGACGGTTCCCTGTTGTACCGGGTGAGGATAGGCCCGGAAGTTCTGCGTTCGGAGGCCCTGAAGCTGAAGGCCGAAATAAAAAAGGAAATGGACCTGGATGGTTTTGTCCTGAACTATCCGTAACGCCGGAGTCGCCCAGCATCCATGCCTGCTATTTTGTTATCGACCACCAGGATCAGGTAATGGGCTGCTGGACCTGATCATGGAAGGCGTCGATATCGGAATTCTCGTAGTTTTGTTCCTGTCGGCAATCATCGGTTTGTTGTACGGCCTGTTGAATATCCTGTTTTCCATTACGGCCTGGATAATGGCCGTACTGGTTGCCGTTAAGTTCAGCGGCTGGTTTTCCCACATGCTGGAAGCCTACCTGGAACCGGTACTGAGGAATGTCATTGCTTTTGCCGGCGTGTTTGTCATCAGCCTGGTAATTTTTACGGTGTTGGGGTATTTTGTCGTTAAACTGCTTGGCAGGACAGGACTGACCGCAGCCGACCGGTTACTGGGCTTTTTCTTCGGAATCGGGCTGGGTGGAGCGATTATTACCGTCCTTGTTTTTCTGGCGGGCTTCACGGCCATATCAAAACACGAATGGTGGCATGAAGCGGTTTTGATCGAACCGTTCCAGCG
>VYCZ01000017.1 GCA_009843675.1 Gammaproteobacteria bacterium
AAGCAATCCCCTTACGAGTGCGGTTTTGACGCCTTCGAGGATGCCAGGGTTCAATTCGACGTGCGCTATTACCTCATTGCCATCCTGTTCATCATTTTTGACCTTGAGATCGCCTTTTTCTTCCCCTGGGCGGTTGCCCTGCGCGACGTGGGGATGGTCGGCTTCTGGGCCATGATGCTGTTCCTCGCGGTACTGGTGGTCGGGTTCGTCTATGAGTGGCGTAAAGGAGCGTTGGAATGGGAGTGATTCAGGGGGTGGAAATGAACCCGGATGAGAAGATTCATCATCAGGGCATAGTCACCACGACGGTGGACAACCTGGTCAACTGGGCGCGCACCGGCTCCCTGTGGCCGATGACGTTCGGGCTTGCCTGCTGCGCGGTGGAGATGATGCACGCCGGCGCCGCCCGTTACGACCTGGACCGGTTCGGCGTCATCTTCCGTCCCAGCCCCAGGCAATCCGACGTGATGATCGTTGCCGGCACCCTGGTCAACAAGATGGCGCCGGCGTTACGCAGAGTCTATGACCAGATGCCGGATCCCAAGTGGGTCATATCCATGGGGTCCTGCGCCAACGGCGGAGGTTATTACCATTACTCCTATTCCGTAGTGCGCGGTTGCGATCGAATCGTTCCGGTGGATATCTATGTGCCGGGCTGTCCCCCTACGGCAGAAGCCCTGCTGTTTGGCGTGTTGCAGTTACAGAAAAAGATCAAGCGTACCAGCACCAATACCATAAGAAGATAGGACAGTCTTACTTCACATGGATACGCTTCTTAACGACCTGCGCCAGCGTCTGGGCGCCAAAATCGTCAATGACAAGCTGGAAACAGGCCAGCTCACCATAGAGGTCAACGCTGCCGACATTACCGAAGTCTGTCTCGTGCTGAGGGACGATGAGGCCCTGGCGTTCAACCAGTTGAGCGACCTGTGCGGGATCGATTACCTGTCCTACGGCAAGGCGGACTGGGAAACGCAGGAGACCACCCGGACCGGTTTCAGCCGCGGCGTCAGCCAGGGCGTATATATCGATACCCCGGATATTGAAGACCGCTTTGCAGTGGTCTATCACCTGCTGTCCCTGAAACACAACCGGCGTCTCAGGGTACGCAGTTTTGTTTCCGGCCAGCCGCCGAAGATCGCTTCGGTCACCCCAATCTGGGCCGGCGCCAACTGGTTTGAACGGGAAGCCTTCGACCTGTTCGGCATCCTGTTCGACGGCCATCCGGACCTGAGGCGCATCCTGACCGACTACGGTTTCAGGGGACACCCGTTCCGCAAGGATTTTCCACTGGAAGGCAACGTGGAAGTCCGTTACGACTCGGAAGAAGGGCGGGTAGTTTACCAGCCGGTCTCGATCAAGAACCGCGTGCTGGTTCCGAAGACGATACGGCGCGATAACCGGTATGAAAGACCGGGGGAGAACCATGGGGGTTGAGTTGGTTGCCAAGGATACTTGGGGTCAGAGTAAAATTTCTGGCGAAATTCTTACTCTGACCCCTGAGACATATTAACAATGCCTGAAATCAGGAACATGACTATGAATTTCGGCCCGCAGCACCCGGCGGCGCACGGCGTGTTGCGCCTGGTGCTGGAGATGGACGGCGAAGTGATCGAGCGCGCCGACCCGCATATCGGCCTGTTGCACCGGGCTACCGAAAAACTGGCCGAGAGCAAACCCTACAACCAGAGTATCGGTTACATGGACCGCCTCGATTACGTCTCCATGATGTGCAATGAGCACGCTTACGTGCTGGCCATCGAAAAACTGCTGGGCATCACCCCGCCCATCCGGGCCCGTTATATCCGGGTCATGTTCGACGAGATTACCCGCGTCCTGAACCACCTGATGTGGCTGGGCGCGCACGGCCTGGACATCGGCGCCATGAGCATGTTCCTGTACTGCTTCCGGGAGCGGGAGGACCTGATGGACTGCTACGAGGCGGTGTCGGGAACGAGAATGCACGCGACCTATTACCGGCCGGGTGGCGTGTACCGGGACCTGCCGGCGGAAATGCCGCGCTACCGGGAAACCGCGAACCGCTCCAGGTCGGAAGTAAAAAAAATGAATGAGAAGCGCCAGGGTTCCCTGCTCGATTTCATTACGGCTTTCACCGAACGGTTCCCGGGCTGTATCGACGAGTATGAAACCTTGCTGACCGACAACCGTATCTGGAAACAACGCACGGTGGGGATCGGAGTCGTCACGCCGGAGCGTGCGATAGAACTCGGCTTTACCGGACCCATGCTGCGCGGGTCCGGTGTGGAATGGGACTTGCGCAGGAAGCAGCCTTACGAGGTGTACGATCAACTGGACTTTGCCATCCCCGTCGGCGTCAACGGCGATTGTTACGACCGCTACCTGGTGCGCGTCGAGGAAATGCGCCAGTCAAACGCCATCATCAGGCAGTGCGTGGACTGGTTGCAGAACAATCCCGGAACGGTCATCATCGATGATCACAAACTGGTCCCGCCGCAGCGGGAGACGATGAAGGATGACATGGAGTCGCTGATCCACCATTTCAAACTGTTTACCGAAGGTTACTGCGTGCCGGAAGGTGAGGTGTATGCAG
>VYCZ01000423.1 GCA_009843675.1 Gammaproteobacteria bacterium
CCCGCGGGCGCGGTAATGACGAACGGGGCGCGATTTATGTCGTTATTTATAGTAGTGATTCAATCTGATATTATCTGACCACGAATATACAATGGAATTAAACCAGCTCACTGCCATATCCCCCATAGACGGCCGTTACGGTTCCAAAACCGCAGAGTTGCGCGCCGTTTTCAGTGAATACGGACTGATCAGGAGACGAGTGGAAGTTGAAATCCGCTGGTTGCAATGCCTGGCCGGCTATCCTGAGATAACCGGCCTGCCGGGATTAAGCCCGGCGGCGCACCGGGAACTCGAAGCGATCATCCGTGATTTCCCGGAGGCGGACGCCGGCAGGATCAAGGAGATCGAAAAAACCACCAACCACGACGTGAAAGCGGTGGAATATTTCATCCGGGAAAAAATCAGCGGCAATGACGAGTTGCGTCCCTGGTCGCCATTTGTTCATTTTGCCTGCACCTCGGAAGACATCAACAACCTCAGCCAGGGCCTGATGCTGACCGGGGCCAGGGAAGCGCACCTGTGCGCCGTGCTGAACAACCTCATTGACGCGTTGTGCGCCCTTGCGGCGCGCTGGGGCGCCCTGCCCATGCTGTCGAGAACCCATGGCCAGCCGGCCTCCCCCACCACCCTGGGGAAGGAACTTGCCGTGTTCATCCATCGGCTGCAGTGTCAGCTTGCGCGTTTCAGGCAGGTTGAGATACTGGGCAAGATGAACGGGGCGGTGGGGAATTTCAACGCGCACCGGGTCGCCTGTCCCGAGGCGGACTGGATGGAGATATCCCGTAACTTCGTGGAGTCACTGGGGCTGAAGCACAACCCACACACCACCCAGGTTGAGCCCCGCGATTACATGGCCGAATACTTCCACGCCCTGGCCCGCATCAACACGGTCCTGGTGGACCTGTGCCGCGACGTCTGGGGCTATATCGCCCTGGATTATTTCCACCTGAAGACGGTCGACGGCGAGGTCGGTTCATCGACCATGCCCCACAAGGTGAACCCCATCGATTTCGAGAACGCCGAAGGCAACCTGGGAGTCGCCAACGCCCTGCTTGGCTTCCTGGCGGAAAAGCTTCCCGTGTCCCGCTGGCAGCGGGACCTCACCGATTCGACGGTCACCAGGAACACGGGCGCGGCCGTTGCCCATTGCGTCATCGCCTACCGGTCCTGCCTGAAGGGGCTGGAAAAACTGGAGGCGAATACGGCCAGGATCGGCGCCGACCTGGAGGACAACCCGGAAGTGCTGGCAGAGGCAGTGCAGACGGTGCTGCGCCGTCATGGCATCGAAGATTCCTACGAAAAGCTCAAGCAACTCACGCGGGGGCAGAAGGTCACCCTGGCTTCACTGCGGGATTTCCTCGCCGGACTTGACCTGCCTGAGGACGCAACGGCCGCGCTCTCGGACCTGGAACCCGGGGACTACACCGGCAACGCCGCAGAGCAGGCAGCGCAGATCATTGCCGCCTGGAAAGGGGAAAAAAGCTGACCGACCCGAGGGAGCGGCGGCGATGATGCGCATCGTTCCCGGTCCTGCCGCCCTTTCACAATTCCGAATCGACAAGAAACTGGCCGAGTTGTCCCGGATCTCCCCGGGAATACAAAAGCTGCATGCCCAGTTTGTGCACTTTCTGGAGCTTGACGCCCCGTTGAGCGCAGTTGAGGAGGAGCGCCTTGCCGACCTGCTGGCTTACGGCAGCGCGTCAGACATCGATGACGGCAGCATACCTGCCTGCATTGTCATCCCGAGACCGGGCATGATCTCTCCCTGGTCCAGCAAGGCCACGGACATCCTGCATCATTGCGGCCTGGAATCGGTAAAACGCATCGAGCGCGGGACCTGCTGGTTCCTGGAATTCGCTCACGGGCAACCGCCCGAGCCGGAACAACCGGACCGGATCAGGCATTGCCTGCATGACCGGATGACCCAGTCGGTCATCCGGGACGTCAATGAGGCCGCATCCCTGTTTGCCGTGCGGGAACCCGGCAGGCTGGCGCATATCCCTGTCGGCACTGGCGGCAAGGCGGCATTGCTGGAAGCCAATTCAGCCATGGGACTGGCCCTGTCCCGGGAAGAGATTGATTACCTCGATGAAGCGTTCGGGAGGCTGCAGCGCGATCCGACCGACGTGGAACTGATGACGTTCGCCCAGGTGAATTCGGAGCATTGCCGCCACAAGATCTTCAATGCCCGTTGGACGATAGGCGGCAAAACCATGCCGAAAAGCCTGTTTGAACTGATCAAGGACACCCATGCGGCGCATCCGGGCCGGGTGCTCTCCGCCTATTCGGACAATGCCGCGGTGATGCGCGGCCAGCGCGCCGCGCGCTTCTTCGCTTCGCCCGCGGACCACAGGTACCGTTATGTACAGGAAGATGTCCATATCCTGATGAAGGTGGAAACCCATAACCATCCCACGGCCATTTCACCGTTTCCGGGCGCGGCTACCGGTTCCGGCGGTGAGATTCGCGACGAGGCCGCCACCGGCAGCGGGGCCAAACCCAGGGCCGGCCTCACCGGCTTCACCGTCTCCGACCTGAACATTCCCGGCCTGCCGCAACCC
>VYCZ01000422.1 GCA_009843675.1 Gammaproteobacteria bacterium
CACCGGCACAGTGTGCGAACTCAGGGGTGACGGCAGAGCAGTACGGCAAAATACCCCTGAGCCCTGCCGGGCAGTACAACGCCATATTCGGCGGCAATATAGAACTCACGCCGGAAAAGGCCAACACTTTCACCGTCGGTGCGGTCATGACTCCCGAAGATCTTATTCCGGGACTGACGGTCAGTGTCGATTATTGGCATATCGAGATCCTGGACGCGATCGATGACGTAGAACCGGAATTTATTGTCAACCAGTGTGGGCTGACCGGCGACCCGGTCTTCTGCGCACAGGTCAACCGCGGGTCTAACGGCAACCTCTGGATCGGCAGCAGCGCGACTGCCCCCAACATCGTCTCGACCAATATCAACATAGGCTTTTTCGAAACCTCCGGGGTTGACTTCTTCGGAAACTACAGCATGGAAACGGGCAATTACGGCGCAGTGGAATTCACTTTCCGCGGTACCTGGCTGGAGAAATTTGAGCAGCAGTTGACCCCCGGCGCCGTCATCGAAGATTGTGCCGGTCAATATGGCAGTACATGCACCCGTCCAAGGCCTGAGTGGCGGCACAACCTGGGAGCGATCTGGACCTCGCCCTGGAACCTGACATTCGCCGGAAGCTGGCGCCATGTCAGCGGCGTTGACGAGTTTGCCAACGATAGATTCAGCGCCGGTTCCGAGAACTATATCGACATGTCCGTTGAATACACGCCGGGATTTACAGGCATCGGTGAAACCACGTTGAGCGTGGGCGTCAGCAATCTCATGGATAATGATCCGCCGGTCAGCGGTTTCTTCAACAACGTGGCGGTATTTGGCAATGGCAACACGATCCCCGGCATGTGGGACACCCTGGGCCGTTACCTTTTCTTCGGCGTTTCCCAGAAGTTTTGACGCCGTAGCGGCAAGTTAAGATGAAAAAAGTTGAATGCGGCATCAAGGCCTTTGATATCCATGAACTGTTGTGCCATTTCGTCGCCCGGCGTTGCGGGTTCTATGAATCGGCAGGTCTTGATGTGAGACTGGTGGACACCAGCTTTATTCCCGATGACAGGCTCCCCCAAGCGAATTATTTCCAGGTGGCCTGCGGCGCCGCGCTGTTGTCCCGGAATGTACGTTTCAGGGTTGTCCTGGCTGCCGTTACCAGGCCAATGTTCTGGTTGTATGGAACTGCCGGAATCGGCGCCATTGAACAACTCGCCGGCAAGCGCATCGCAACCTTCCCGCCTCCGGCGCCGCCTCACTGGTTCAACCGCATCGTCTTGCGCAAGCACGGACTGGACCCTGATACTGATGTGGAGTTGAAACCGGCCCGGGATGATGCAATCCGTCTTGGCCTGCTGCGTGAGGACGCGGTGGATGCGGCGCTGATCAGTTCCGCGGTCTCACCGGTGGCAATACAACGGCTGGGCTTGAATTCCCTCACCATGCTGGGGGATGAGCTTACGGTTGTTACCAGCGGTATAGCGACTACCGAAAAGATTGCTTCGGAAGACCCTGAACTGGTAGAAGGAATGGTCAATGTTTACCGGAAGAGCCTGGCGGTGATCCATGATTCACCGGCTGTAATCCATTCCATTCTTGAGGATGTAATGAATATCTCCCGCGAGGATGCGGTAAAAACCGGTAAGTTGATCCTGCCCTGTTATACGCCGGACGGGTATGTCGATGCGGAGAGTTTACAGGCAGGCCTGGCTGACCTGGGCGCGGAACCGGGCATGGATGTCCCGCCCGGTGCCGGGGAAATCTATGACCTGGAACATTTAAGGAAACAATCCGGCTGATGAATAACTGGGTTTCCGCCGAATGGTGGCGCACGCCGTTACCGCGGCAGGGCGTTGCCGGGAACGATTTTGACCGACCCGTTTCCCTGTTGGCCATGATCCTCACCGGTATCGCCGGGGTGACTGCTGCCGGTCTGAACCCTGTAATCGCAACGGCTTACGTGGACTACCTGGATTTTTCCGAAGCACAGGCCGGATACGTCCTGGCTGCGGACATGTCTGGCTTCGCCATCGGCACTTTACTGGTATCGGCGCGGGTCCATATATGGAATCGGCGGGTGGTTGCGCTATGCGGCATCGCCGTCCTGTTGGTCGGCAACCTGGCGTGCCTGGGTCTCGCCGCATTCAATTCCATGCTTATCGCCCGTTTCGTTATCGGTATGGGCGCCGGGACCGCGGCCGGCGTAATGGCCGCCAGCATTGCGGCATCCGGCAACCCGGACAGGTATTTCGGCTTGTATACGGTCGTGACGCTCAGCGCGTTCGCCCTGCTGATGTCCCTCGCGACTGCCCTGTTGGGTTCGTTCGGAATCAGGGGACTGTTCTCATTGCTGGCCTGCATGACGTTGCCGGCGCTCTGCCTGGAGCGTAAATTTCCCGAATTTGCCTCGGGTGGGAAAAATAATGCCGGGGAGACGTCCTCATCACAACGCCGGATGCCGTTCGGTATCGTGCTGGTCGTCAGTATTGCGACACTCGCCTATTATGTCGGTACGGGAGGGGTGTGGCCGTACATGTCCCAGGTGGGGAGGGCGCTGGACTTCTCCGTA
>VYCZ01000029.1 GCA_009843675.1 Gammaproteobacteria bacterium
TAATAATCAAGTTCTAGTTCCTGGATCCTTGCCTGGGCAGGAATGACGAACGGGAGGTATCCTTGTTGGTTCTGGCCGGTTGAACATGGAACCGGAACGTAACACGGGCAAGGGTTTACTTCGCCGGCTGGCTCAAGGGCTGGAGAAGACCCGCGCCCGCCTGCTTGGCGCTAATGCGGAAATGTTCAAGGCAAGATCGGATATTGATAAAACGCTGCTCGAGGAACTGGAAATGCAACTGATCAGCGCGGACGTCGGTGTCGAGACGACCGCCGGTATCCTGGCAGACCTTGAGAAAACCTGCAATCGGGACGCAACCGGGCAACCTGACGTATTGTCCGCCCTGCGCGAAACCCTGGTGTCCCTGCTCGCCGGCACAGGACAACCGCTGGACATTCCGGACAAAAAACCATTCGTCATCCTGGTCGTGGGCGTCAATGGCGTCGGCAAAACGACCACCATAGCCAAATTGACTCAACTCCTGCAACAGGACGGCCACTCGGTATTGCTTGCCGCCGGCGACACCTTCAGGGCTGCCGCCATTGACCAGCTTCAGCACTGGGGGGACCGTGTCAACGTGCCGGTCATAGCCCAACAGCCGGGCGCGGACGCCGCAGCGGTCCTGTATAACGCCCTGCAGGCAGCCGAGGCCCGGGGAACGGACATCGTTATCGCAGATACCGCAGGCCGTTTGCATAACAAGGCCAACCTGATGGAAGAGCTGAAGAAAATCCATCGGATTATCCACAAGTATGATGCACGGATAAGCGTGGAAACCTTGCTGGTTGTCGATGCCGGCACCGGCATGAATGCCATCGTACAGGCGCGTCAGTTCATGCAGGCTGTGCCGGTAACGGGCGTGGCATTGACCAAGCTCGACGGGACGGCAAAAGGAGGCATGGTTTTTTCCCTGGCACAACAATTATCCTTGCCCATCCGCTATATCGGCGTCGGTGAAACACTGGACGATCTCCAGCCGTTCAATGCAGATGATTTTGTGCGCGCGCTGCTGGAATACCCGGCATGATCAGCTTCACCGACGTATACATGCGATACCACGGGGGCAAGGACATCCTGAAAAACATCAACCTGCAAATAGATCAGGGTGAAATGGTCTACCTGACCGGCCATTCCGGCGCCGGCAAAACGACCCTCCTGCGCCTTGTGGCTCTCGCCGAGCGGCATAGCCGCGGCCAGATTGTCGTCAACGGCCAAAACCTGGCGCGGCTCCCGCGCCGCCGTATACCGCTGTACCGGCGCAATATCGGCTTCATGTTCCAGGAACACCGGTTGTTGAATGAGCGCTCCGTCTTTGACAACGTTGCCCTGCCGCTTATCATTGCAGGCTACCGTTACCAGGACATAAAAAAACGTACCCATGCAGTCCTGGAAAAGGTCGGCCTGCTGGCGCAGGAAAAACTTCTGCCCGGCGCGCTGTCCACGGGAGAACAACAGCGTGTAGGCATTGCCAGGGCTGTAGTTCACAGGCCCGCCCTGTTGCTGGGAGACGAGCCTACCGGGAACCTTGATCCGGCCCTGTCCTGGGAAACGATGAAACTGTTCGAGATGTTCAACCAGGTCGGAGTCACCGTGCTTATTGCGAGCCACGATCTTGGCACGATAAATAAAATGAACAAAAAAGTCATCGTCCTCCAGGGAGGCTGCCTCCTCCCCCAGGACGGCAGGAATGAAACAGCAGCGCAGCAGAAATAAGCCGGCCCCTGCGCGCCACGGCCGTTTCAGTCACTGGTTGCTGCAGCATGCCCGCGCCTTTTTTTCCAGCCTTGGGCAACTTTACAGGAAGCCGGCGGGCGGGCTGGTAAGCATCTCCGTCATCGGAATCTCCCTGGCTCTTCCGGCAGGCTTTTATGCGCTGCTGGAAAACGCGCAACGGGTCACCTCACACCTGGACGTTGCCTCCCACGTATCCCTGTTCCTGTCTCCGGGTATTGAAGAAGAACGCGTCATTGCCCTGGCTGACAGGCTGCGCGCCCGCGCAGATATTATCGAAGTCGATGTGATAAACCCAGAAGAAGCCCTCGCCGAATATAAACAGAACTCAGGGTTTGCCGAAGCCCTGGATGCCCTTGGCAGGAACCCGTTGCCGTTCGTGCTGGTCGTCCGCCCGCAATCCGTGCCCGCCACGTTTCCCGGTGACAGTACATTGCTGTCGGAACTTAATTCGCTTCCGGAAGTGGACCTGGGCCAGCTTGACTGGCAGTGGGCGCAGCGGTTGCACCAGATTATCGAGGTATTTCAGCGCGGCGTGTTGATTGTTGCAGCCCTGTTCGCCGGCGCCGTGCTGCTCGTGGTCGGCAATACCATCCGTATGTCCGTACACAACCGGCGGCAGGAAATTGAGGTCCACAAGTTATTCGGCGCTACCGATGCATTCATTGCCCGGCCGTTCCTGTATTCGGGCATGCTCCACGGCATCGCCGGCAGCATGCTGGCGTGGTTGATGCTTGAGGTTTCCATGGCGCTGCTGCAAGGCCCGGTTGCCCGGCTGGCGGACCTGTACGGCAGCCGGTTTTTTCTGGCTACCCTCAGCGCCGGGGAGGTCCTGGGCCTGGTACTCATCGGTGCGGGTCTTGGCCTGACGGGGTCCTGGCTTTCCGTAAAACGCCACTTGCGCTCGATCGATCCTATATAAGAACCTCCTCCGATCGGAACGGGTCCGGACAAACCTGCAAAAAAACAACCGGTTACGCGGCTATATCAATGGAACTTGAAAAAATATTAGCACTCTATTAAAAAGAGTGCTAATATATCGTAAAATTCTGTTGAGAGGTGTTTCATGAACAATATTTTAGCGCTGCAACCGACACTGCCTGCCGGTTCCATCGAGGCGTACATCCACGCGGTGAACGAGATCCCGATGCTCAGCGCCGAGGAAGAACAGTCGCTGGCGCGGCGCCTGCATGAGTTGCATGATCTTGAGGCCGCACGACAACTGGTGATGTCTCATCTCCGTTTTGTCGTCCGGGTCGCACGCGGTTACCGCGGCTACGGGCTGCCCCAGGCAGACCTGATCCAGGAAGGAAATATCGGCCTGATGAAGGCCGTGAAACGTTTTGATCCCGAGATGGGCGTGCGCCTGGTTTCTTTTGCGGTACACTGGATCCGCGCTGAAATCCACGAGTTCATCCTGCGTAACTGGCGTATTGTCAAGGTCGCTACGACCAAGGCCCAGCGCAAGCTGTTCTTTAACCTGCGTTCCAGCAAAAAACGTCTGGGCTGGATGAACCAGGACGAGGTAACCGCTGTCGCCAGGGATCTGGGTGTGAGCGCTGCCGACGTGATGGAAATGGAAAAACGCCTGAATGCCAACGACGCGCCGTACGACGGTCCGGTCGCAGATGGCCCGGAGAGCGACAGCTTCATTCCGGCCGGTTACCTGGCAGACGGCCGCGCTTCCCCGGAAGAACAACTGGCCATGGAGCAGACGGACCAGGTCAATCGTCAAAACCTGGCATCGGCATTACTCACTCTCGATGACCGCAGCCGGGAAATCATCCGGCAGCGCTGGTTGAACGAAGACAAGGTTACGCTTCACGCCCTGGCGGAGGAGTTCGGCGTCTCCGCGGAGCGCATCCGACAACTGGAAGCGAACGCAATGAAAAAACTGCGTCTCGCTTTCGCCGACTGAGCGCGGCAACCGACCAGAGAGTGGGGGCGGAATTGAATTCCGTCCCCTGAATCCATATCCCTGAGCTACAGGACCAGTCGCGCCAGCGCGGGAATGTAATGGTCCACCAGCAGGACGGCAAACAGGCCCATCAAATACCATATGGAATAACTGAAGGTGCGCATCGCCGTAGCCTCTTCCGCCGTCCGCAGAAGCTTGACGGTAAAATAGATAAACCCGGCGCCCAGTGTCAGCGCGCCGAACAGGTAGGCTATCCCGCTCATGCCCGTCAGGAACGGCAGCAGGGTAACAATGAACAGCAGCAGGGTGTATAACAGGATGTGCAGCCGGGTGAAATCAAGTCCATGGGTGACCGGCAACATGGGTATATCTGCATTCTCGTAGTCCTTGTGCCGGGCTATTGCCAGCGCCCAGAAATGTGGCGGCGTCCAGGCAAAAATAATCAGGAACAGCAGCAACGCGTGGGGGTCCAGACTGTTGCTCACGGCAGTCCAGCCGAGCACCGGCGGCGCCGCGCCCGCGGCCCCGCCGATCACGATATTCTGCGGCGTAGCGCGTTTTAAGAACATGGAATAGATCACGCCATAACCAATCAACGAGACAAAAGTCAGAAAAGCGGTCAATGCGTTCACGAAAATACCCAGGATCGTCATGGATATCACACAGAGGACAGCGGCGAAAACCTGTGCCTCCCGCGCAGAAAGGTTGCCTTTCGGCAGGGGCCGTTTCAGCGTGCGCGCCATAACCCCGTCAATTTCCTGATCGACGATATGGTTTATTGCCGCCGCGGACGCCGCCGCAAGACCGATGCCCAGGGTTGCGCAGACAAGCAGGGGAAGCGCCACCATACCGGGCGCTGCCAGCAACATGCCCACCAGCGCGGTAAACACGATCAGGCAAACAATTTTCGGTTTGCATAGTGCGAGATAATCCCGCCACGCAGCAATTTTCATCGTCATTGCCGTTTCAATCCCCGCCGGCCCGCGCATGCCGGTACAAGCTCAATAATGATAACATCAGCAGCGCCGCAACGGAATTGTGCGCAACGGCAACGGGCAGCGGCAATCGCAACAACACGTTGGCGACTCCGAGCGTGACCTGTAGTGACAACACAAACAGCATAAAGGCTGCCATCAGGCGCGCGGGCCTCCCGGCCCGGAAGAGGGCGCAAAGCGCCACGGTGAGGACAACCAGGAACGTCAGCGCCGCGCCCAGGCGATGCGTCAGGTGAATCGCAGTACGCGCCGGGGCATCCAGTATTCCTCCCTCATAATCAATTCGCCCCCCATGCCAGACAGTAAACGCCTCCCTGAAATCCGTCTCCGGCCAGTATAATCCGTCCCGGCAGGTGGGAAACTCCGGACATGCCAGCGCGGCATAGTTGGCGCTGGTCCAGCCGCCCGAGAACATCTGCGCGGCGAGAACGGCCAGTGCCACCAATGCCAGCCTTGCCGTCTGTGCATGCCCCCTGTTTCCGGCTACGCGCGGCAATTGCCTGAGAATTACCCAGTACAGCATGCCCAGGACAAGCATGCCGCCCAGCAGGTGCGCGGCAACGATAATGGGCTTGAGCAATTCGGTCACGGTCCACATCCCCAGCAGCGCCTGCAGCGCAACCAGGCCCAGCAGGATGCTGCACAGGATTCTGTCATCGCGGCGCATGCGCCAGGATAGTGTCGCCATCAGCAGGACCAGGATGCCCAGGATTCCGGCGGCATAACGGTGGATCATTTCCTTTACCGCCTTATCCATGTCAAACGCCCGGGCGCCGCTCGCCCGCTGCGCGGCCGTAACCCGGGTCTCTTCCGTCACGAACAGGTCCCCGTAACAGCCGGGCCAGTCGGGGCAACCCAGGCCCGCGTTGGACAGGCGTACGTACGCCCCCAGAATAACCACGCAGAAAGCCAGCAGGAAAGAGAGTCCGGAAAGATTCAGGAAGCCTGTTCTCATCCTGTCCGGGAATACTTCAGCAACCGGGTCAAATCCTTGATGATGCCCTTGGGGTCGGCAGTCCGGGCATAACTCATCATCAAATTGCCCAGCGGGTCAACCAGGTACAGCCGTTCCTCGGCAAACGGCCGGTCGCCGGCCGAAAGCTCGAACAGGGATCTCAAGACGTCGCCATCCATGTTTTCCGGGAACAACGTCAACTGGCCCGGATAGTCCTGTAGCTGCTCTACGGTTACGGCGTTGCGGTCTCTGTTCACAACCAGCACGGCGCGTTGCACTCGGTCGGCGTATTTGCCCGTCGCCAACCGCAATTGACGCATCCTGTACAGGTTCTGTAGACAAGCCTCACGGCATTTTCCGTTCAACGGGTATACCAGGGTCCATTTGCCGTGCAGGGGGGTAGTCGTCCCCCCCTGCTCGAGCAGGTCCCAGGCAGGCAGCGGACGCGGCGGGGCAATCAATGTCCCATGCTCGCCTGTACTTCGCTGTTTCCCCAGGTCGGTGTAATTAAACGCGTACCAGGACAACAATGGTGGCAGCGCAAACACCGCGATCAACAAAACCAGCATTGTCTGATTGCGCCGCTTCATGAACCCGCCGTATTTGTTGCCCGCCGTTTTTTTCTATACAGGACAACATAAATAACAAGCACGGTTGCCGCCAGGGCAAACCATTGAAACGCATAACCCAGGTGTCGTTCCCTGTTGAAGCCGGGCTCCGTGCCGTTCCAGACCAGCGCCCCCGCCGCGTCCGGGTCGAGGCGCACCACGTATGGGAGCAGCGTCCAGCCGGTTTGCGCGGCGATTTGCGCCAAGTCGATACGCTGGACCCGGATCAGGTTACCGCCCATGTTTTCGGGAGTGTCCGGCGCCAGTTCTATCCCGGTGACCGGGACCGGCTTGGCAACGCCGGCCAGGGTCAGGCGCTCCGCAGCAGTATTGATCTGAGGTACTTCGCTCCTGCTTTCGGGGGCTGCCGCCCAACCGCGATCAACCAGCACGGAGGCGCCGTCCTGCAGTATGAAACGGGAGAAGACCTGGTAGCCCACCGCGCCGCGATATACCTGGTTATCCAGCAGGAACGTCCTGTGCGCATCATAGCGGCCGTCCAGGATACATCTTCTCCAGTGCATCCGGTCCGCCTGGTTCCGATGTGGAACAGCCTGTCTCAGGTCGACCGGCGCGGCGTTGATGTGATTCTGATAACCCGTTTGCAATGCCAGCTTTTCCTCCGCTCGGTCCAGTTGCCAGAACCCCAGCCTGAGGAACAACAGGAATACTGCAAGCGCCGCCAGGCTTGGTAAAAGCAGCGGATTGAAGTGCAGGCGCATCACCTGGTGAGAACGCCGAGCCGGATGAAAATACCGGGGCCGGGAACAGTTAAACAGGATATACTGGCGCCGACCAAGCATGAAAAAAGGAACATGAGCGGACCGGTAATATTCAAAATAGTTGTCGTTGTACTACTGGCAATCATCCTGATCTCCCTGGCTTCAGGACTGGTGTTCCTGATTCGGGACAAAGGCAAGAGCGAGCGCACCGTAAAATCTCTTACGCTCAGGATCGTGTTGTCCATCGCCCTGTTTGTCCTGCTGTTCATCGGTTTTGCAGCCGGCCTGATCAAGCCCCACGGCATCAATCCGTCAGCGCCGCCCGAAACGCTGCCGTAGCTCCCTGCAGCACATCGCCCCGGGCTGGGGGAGGTATCCTGCCGGCTTACACGTCTACAACCAGTAAACAAATATAAACAAGCCCAGCCAGACCACGTCGACAAAGTGCCAGTACCAGGCAACCGCCTCGAACGCAAAGTGGTTCTCCTTGGTGAAATGCCCGCTGATGGATCGCAGCAGGATGACGGTCAGCATGGTTGCGCCCATAGTCACGTGAAAACCATGGAAGCCGGTCAACAGGAAGAACGTGGATCCGTAGATGCCGGAATTCAGGGTCAGTCCCAGATCCTGGTAGGCGTGAACGTACTCGCCGGCCTGCAGAATGACAAAGAGGAACCCCAGGAACACGGTGGCGAACAACCACCAGCACAACCCGGAACGTTGGTTTTTCTTCAGCGCCCAATGGGCAAACGTCACGGTCACGCCGCTGGACAGCAGGATGACGGTATTGATCGCGGGGATGTCGAACGCGGGGATGACGTCCTTGATTTCAGTGAATTTACTGGCCAGTCCATCCACCGTCATGTCCGGAGTCAGCAACAGCGGCCAGACATTTTCAAAGGCCGGCCAGAGGAATTCGTTGGTGGCTGCTCCGGCTCCTTCTCCCCCCAGCCAGGGTACGGAGTAAATCCGGGCATAAAACAGGGCGCCGAAAAACGCGGCAAAGAACATCACTTCCGAAAAAATGAACCACGCCATGCCCCAGCGGAAACTGATATCCCCCTGTTTGTTGTAAACCCCGCTCAGGCTTTCATCTATCACGTCCCTGAACCAGACGAAAAACATGTAGAACACGGCGACAAATCCCAGCAGCAACAGGTGCGAACCGAAGCCCGGCATGCTGCCGGTGGCGAGGTACTGGTTAAACATGAATGCGGTGCCGCAAAAAGCGATAAACAGGGCCAGGGAAAACAATACCGGCCATTTGCTGGGTTCAGGGATAAAATACGTGTCTTGCGGATTTGACATTGATGTTCCTCGAGTTTTCAGCGTTATTCGTTATCAGGAGTTGGCCTTTTGCCCCGTTTGCGCGTCTGCCGCGGTTTTGTCCCCCACGTCAAAGAAGGTATACGACAGCGTCAGCGATGAAAACCGTTCCGGCAAATCGGTATCGACTATGAACCTGACCGGCATCTCCCGGGTTTCTCCCGGCGCCAGGACCTGCTCGTTAAAGCAGAAACAGTCCATCTTGCTGATATACACGCCTGCCTGCGCCGGTGAGACGCTGGGTATCGCGCGCCCGGTCACCGTCCGGCCGGAGCGGTTCTCAACCACAAACACCGCCTCGGATAATTCCCCGGGGCGAACCTTTGTCTTGTGCCGTTCCGCCTTGAATGTCCAGGGAATATCCCTGGTATTGGTATCGAGCACCACCGTAACCAGGCGGTTGGCGTCAACGTCGCCCATACCGGCATCTGCCTCGGCGACGCGGGCGCTGCCGCGGCCGGTCAGGTCGCAATACACCCGGTAGAGCGGCACCAGCGCGTAGCCGAAGGCGAACATGCACACTGCCGTGAGAAGCAGTTTGCGAACGGTCCTGTTGATGTTGTTACCGGACATCGCTCTACATGTGGCTCACTATGAACCCGAAATACACCGCTGCCGCAACCAGGGCCAGGCATATGGCCAGGCGTATATTTGCCTTGCTGCGGCGGGCAATAAATTCGCTCTCATCTCTTTCAGGTTCCGTGCCCATACGCGTGCGCTATGAATGGGCGGTCGCCTCGTCCACCTTGGGCGGGATGGTAAACGTGTGGAACGGCGGCGGCGACGGCAACGTCCACTCCAGGCCGCGCGCGCCTTCCCAGACCTGTTCGTCCGCTTTCTTGCCCTCGCGTACGCACTTGACGATGACCCAGACGAACAGCAACTGGCTGATCCCGAAGACAAACCCGCCGACGCTGGAAATCATGTTCCATTCGGTAAACTGCACGGCGTAATCCGGGATACGGCGCGGCATTCCCGCCAGGCCCAGGAAGTGCTGCGGAAAGAACAGCACGTTGACCGAAATCACCGAAAGCCAGAAGTGGAGTTGGCCCAGCTTCTCGTCATACATGTGGCCGGTCCACTTGGGCAACCAGAAATATGCGCCGGCCATCAGGGCAAACAGTGCGCCGGTGACCAGCACGTAGTGAAAATGCGCAACGACAAAATAGGTGTCATGGTACTGGAAGTCCGCCGGGGTAATCCCCAGCATCAGCCCGGAGAAGCCGCCGATGGAAAACAGGATCACAAAGGAAAGCGCAAATAGCATCGGGGTCTCAAACGTCATGGCGCCGCGCCACATGGTGGCAATCCAGTTGAAGACCTTGACCCCCGTCGGCACCGCGATGGACATGGTCGCATACATGAAAAACAACTCGCCGGCCAGGGGCATGCCCACCGTGAACATGTGGTGCGCCCAGACAAAAAAGGACAGGAAGGCGATGGCCGCGGTGGCATAGACCATGGACTCGTACCCGAACAGCGGCTTGCGTGAAAACGTCGGGATGATCTGCGAAACGATGCCGAACGCCGGCAGGATCAGGATATACACCTCCGGATGGCCGAAGCACCAGAAGATATGCTGGAACATGACGGGGTCGCCGCCACCGGCCGCAATGAAGAAGCTGGTCCCGAAATACTTGTCCGTCAACAGCATGGTCACCGCGCCGGCAAGCACCGGCATGGACGCAATCAGCAGGAACGCGGTAATGATCCAGGTCCACACGAACAGCGGCAACTGCATGAAACCCATGCCGGGCGCGCGCATGTTGAATATGGTGGCGATAATGTTGATCGCGCCCATGATGGAAGAAACGCCGAGAAAATGCACGGTGAAAATCAGGAACGGAAACCCGTCTCCAAGCTGGGTGATCAGGGGCGGATACATGGTCCAGCCGCCGGCCGGCGCGCCGCCCTCCATGAAAAAGGTCGCCAGCAACATGGTAAAGGCGAACGGCAGGATCCAGAAACTCATATTGTTCATGCGCGGCAGCGCCATGTCCGGCGCGCCGATCATCATGGGCACCATCCAGTTGGCCAGCCCTACGCCGGCGGGCATGATCACGCCGAATATCATGACCAGCGCGTGCATGGTGGTCATGGCGTTGAAAAACTGCGGGTCGACATACTGCATACCCGGCTGGAACAGCTCGGCGCGAACCACCATGGCCATGGCGCCGCCGATAAAGAACATGATCAGGGCGAACACCAGGTACATGGTGCCGATGTCCTTATGGTTGGTGGAAAACAGCCAGCGGCCCAGTCCCGTAGGCTTGTGGTCGTGATCGTCGTGATGGTGTTCGTGTGTTTCAGCGTAGCTCATGCTGTTACCCTCGTAATATCTGTTCTTGGTTCCGCCGCGCTTCAGCGCCTGTCGGCAATCATGGACGGCTGGACCATATCACCCAGGTCATTGCCCCAGGAGTTGCGCTCGTAGGTGATCACCGAAGCGATGTCCACATCATTCAGTTGCATGCCGAACGGCGCCATGGCAGTGCCGGCCACGCCGTTCATGACGGTATCGATATGCCCGTCCAGCGGGCCGGTGGTAATCGGACTGCCGACCAGGGGCTTGAAGGCGCCCGGGATGCCCATGCCGTTGACCTGGTGGCAGGCAACGCAAAACGTGCTGTAAACCTGCTCGCCGCGTTCCATCAGTTCTTCCATGGCCCACTCGCGATCGGCGCCGACATCAGCATCCAATGCCGCCACCATCATGTCTCCGGCCCAGTCGTAGTATTCATCCTCGCTGACGGCTTTCAGGACAATCGGCATGAACGCATGATCGCGCCCGCACAGTTCCGCGCACTGGCCCCGGTAAGTCCCCTCTTCTTCAATGATGGCCCAGGATTCATTGATGAACCCGGGGATCGAATCCCGCTTCCAGCCCAGGGCCGGCACCCACCAGGAATGGATGACGTCAGCGGCCGTGGTCATGAAGCGGATTTTTGTGTTCACCGGTACGACAACCGGGTTATCCACTTCGAGCAGGTAATTTTCTATTTCGTTGGGGTCAATTCCGGACTTGAGTTGCCTGGCCTCGTTGCTTTCCGGCGCCAGCGAACTGAAAAAGCCGAAATCCTCTTCAATATACTCGTAGTGCCAGCGCCACTGGTAGCCCGTTATCTTGATGGTCAGGTCGGAATCGCCGGTGGATTCAATAAGTATCAGGGACTTGGTGGCGGGAATGGCCATCAGGATGAGAATAATCATCGGGATGGCGGTCCAGATGATCTCCACCGTGGTATGGTGGTGGAACTGGGCCGCTTTTACGCCCCGGGACTTCCTGTGGCGAAAGATGGACCAGAACATGACGCCGAAAACCACCACCGCTATCACGCAGCAGATATAGAATATCAACATGTGCAGGTCGTAAATATTGCGGCTCAGCGGGGTCACGCCTTCCGGCATGTTCAATCCGTACTCCGCCCAGGCGGGCTGCAGCGCCAGCGCCAGCAGCGAAATGACCGCTCCCCAAACAGTTTTCAAATATCCAGCAGACATACAGTCTTCCTCAGCATCATTGTTGTTTTCTTCTGTTACTCCACACCATCAGACAAATTTGTGGAAGCTCTGACAAGTCCATCCTGGACTTGTCAGAGCACGCAATACAAAAATGCGATTTTTGCATTGCTCACAAATTCAATGACTTATCGTCATCGAATTTGGCGATACATCCCTGTATCGCAGGAACCTCTGATTTAATCAGGGGTTCCTTATGTATTGCAGATTGTAAAATTTGCGCCAGCCCCCTGCGTTCTTCTTCGTTAAGAAACCGGCCCACCTCGACCTCCCTGCCATGGGAACAGAGCAGTAATTTGCTCGGGTGCCAGGCCACCCAGGGGCGCTGCAACACGACCCTTGTCCAGTACCTTTTGAAGTCATGGCGCTGCTCCGGCCTGGAACGGCCCGTTTCCACGGATACGGAATCGTCGGTGATCGTGATAACCTCCCGCGCGCCGCCGCGCCAGGCGGTTATATAGAGCGCCGCGCCCAGCGCCAGTAACTCCAGCCCTGAAAACGGCAGTACCAGGGTCAGCCCCTGTACCCAGAAGTACCCCGCAATAGCGAGGGAAACTCCCGCGATAATACCATAGGCCAGCAGTAATTCCTTCCACGTCATGGAACGATTGGGCGCTATCACAAAAGTGCGATTTCCCTTATGCGCGGCTTGCAGTTCGTGAATCATCCACACTCAGCAATCAATGTCAAGTAGCCAACACTACCACAGGAACTATTCCCCGGCAAACCTGGCGTGCTGCGCCTGTGAATTTCGATGAACCGCTCAATCATAACGCAGTTCCGTCGCTTTGCCGCGGAACACGAAATAGGCCAGCGCGGTGTAACAAATCAACACGGGAAGTACGATGAGGGCGCCGGCCAGTATGATTCGAAGCGATGCGGGCGCGGCCGCAGCTTCCGTTATCGTCATTTGCTCAGGCACAATATAGGGGAAAAAACTGTATCCAAGCCCGACAAAACTGAATACGTATACACCTATGGTGAGCGCGAACGGCAGCCAGCAGTAGCGGTCCCGGGGGAACGGCATATGCCGCAACACCAGGAACAGGCCGATTACCAGCAGCCCCGTAGTCACGGGTATCGGGACCAGGGCCAGCATAGCGGGAAAGCTGAACCATTTATCGTAGATG
Organism: Gammaproteobacteria bacterium; assembly: GCA_009843675.1. Lineage (GTDB taxonomy): Bacteria > Pseudomonadota > Gammaproteobacteria > Eutrophobiales > Eutrophobiaceae > JAAXHV01. The sequence continues at coordinate 12,905 of VYCZ01000029.1, forward strand.
CGATCGCTGATCAACGGCGTCACCACCGATACGGCGACCAGGCCCACTACCGAGTTGACCAGGTGGTATCTTGCCCACTTGACGGCTTTCTCCTGCAGGCCGCCCTCACATTTCATAATCAGCCAGCATGCGCCGATAAGACAATACGCGGAAGCCAGGGCCACCGCGATCAGGCAGGAAAACAGGATTCCCGCCCAGCTCCGGTCAAAGCCGATGACGTAAAAGCCAAGCATATATCCCTGCGCCAACGCGGTCAGCAGGGAACCGTAAAAGAACCGGTTGTTCCAGCGCCACTTCTGCTGATACGGCGCCTTTGACCTGAAATCAAAAGCAACACCGCGGAATATCAGGCCGAACAACATGATCGCGACCGGCAGGTAAAGTTCCGTGAGGATCAATCCATGCGCCGCAGGGAACGCCACCAGCAACAACCCGACGCCGAGGATGAGCCAGGTTTCATTGGCGTCCCAGAACGGGCCTATGGATGCGATCATCCGATCTTTTTCATGCCAGTGGGCATTATCTATCAGCATGCCAACCCCGAGGTCATAACCGTCAAGCGCCGTATAAATCAGCACGGAAAGTCCCATCAGGAAAGCGAACGCGTAGGGAAGCCAGTTCCCATCCGCAAAAACCTGTTGCATCGTCAGTCCTCTATTCAGGGTTTTTCAGCAGTATTCATGATCTTGGGCCGTCACTCCGCGGCGCCTATCACCGTCATTCTCTCCTCACCCACCATTGCCTGTCTTTCCGGGTCGCGCTCACCGCCGTAACCGGCCTTGCCGGCCATGTAGAACAGGGTCGCGATGAACGCGACCGTGAGGAAGGCATATATGCCCAGGTAGACGAGCAGGGTTGACAACACCATACCGCCGGAGACCGGGCCGAGTGCGTCATGCACGGTCAACACCCCATGCACCAGCCAGGGCTGACGGCCGATTTCCGTGACATACCAGCCCGCAACCGTCGCGACACACCCCATAAACGTCATGCCGACCAGCGCAAGCAACCAGTATTCAGGCAGCGCCCTGTCGCGCAGCAACAGGTAACTGCCCAGCCATGAGACGGCGAGCATCAGCAGCCCAATACCCACCATCAGCCGGAACGCAAAAAACACCGGCGCGACCGGCGGATGCGTTTCAAATTCATTCAGCCCCCTGATCTCCCCGTCCAGTTCGTGGGTCACAACCAGGCTGGCAAGATAGGGTATCTCCAGCGCAAAGTCATTCGCGCGTTCGCTTTCATCCGGCAGCGCAAACAGGACCAGTGGCGCGCCGCGCCGGGTCTCCCACGCCCCTTCCATCGCGGCCAGCTTTGCCGGTTGGTATTCCTTGGTATTCAGACCATGTTCATGCCCCGCAAACATCTGCAAGGGAATCAGGATCGCGGCCAGGTACACGCCGGTCTTCAGCGCTTTCATCACTGCCGCGGCGCGATCGTCACGCAGGATCCTGAACGCCGACAGCCCCGCGACCAGAAAGGAGGCCGTCAAACCGGATGCCAGCAGCATGTGCGTGAGGCGGTAAGGCATGGATGGATTGAAAATAACCTCCATCCAACTGGTGACATGCGCCTGTCCGTCGATCATCTCAAAACCTGCCGGCGTGTGCATCCAACTGTTCAGGACCAGGATCCAGAACGCCGAGGCGGTTGTGCCCAGCGCCACCAGGATCGTCGCCAGCGTATGCAGCCAATCGGGAACCCGCCTGAAACCGAACAACATGATGCCCAGGAACGTGGCCTCCAGAAAAAACGCGGTCAGCACTTCGTAAGCAAGCAGCGGCCCGGCGATATTGCCCACCGTGAGCATGAATCCCGGCCAGTTGGTGCCGAACTGGAAGGACATCGTCACGCCGCTGACCACACCGACGGCAAAACTCAAGGCAAACACTTTGGTAAAAAAGAAGTAGGCCTGCATCCATGCCTGATCCCTTGTGATGTTGTAACGGACCTTGAAAAACAATAATATCCACCCCATGGCTATGGTTATGGAAGGGAACATGATATGGAAAGTGATATTCGCGGCAAACTGTATGCGCGATAACAGAAACGGGTCCAGTTCCATAGGGCGGCGAGAGTTCTCAGTGGCAAACCGGTAAATCGGCGCCAGTATAGTCCAGTATCAATGGGTGTTGCAAATGAAGATCAAAGACAGTGCTGATTTCAATACAAAGGCGAAGCCCGTCACTTTTTCTCCCGATGAAACCGTGCGCGCCGCGCTGGATGTGATGTGCGAGAAAAATATCGGCTCCATCATCGCCACCCATGAGGACGGCACGATAGCAGGCATCGTCACCGAGCGCGACATGATGATTCGCGTCCTCGGCAACAATGTCAATCCCGACGAAACAAAACTGGCGGCCATCATGAGCACCGGGGTGCGCGCCGCGAACGAGGACGACGACCTTGTCGACTGGCTGCGAACCATGTCGAACGAGCGTTTTCGCCACCTGCCGGTAGTGGACAACGACGGCAAACTTGTCAATATGATCTCCCAGGGCGATCTGGTCGCCCATACCTGGCCCGACCTGTATGACAAAATCAGGCACGACCTGAAAGATCGCGTGGGCCGGGTTTTGCAGGTGCTCCTGGTTGCGCTGACCGTGGCGACACTGGGCCTGATCGCCTTTAACCTGTAACAGGCGGCCGTTTCAGGGGTCGGCCAGGTCTATCGAGGCGCCGATGGTCTCCGCGTCCAGCTTGTCCAGATAAGGAATGCACCCCGACATCGGCGCGGGGATGCGCGCACGCAGGCAGTCCAGCGTCGCCCGTTGTTCCGCATAATCCGGGCAGATGCTGTTTGCCAGCCAACCGGCGAAGGGCAGGCCGGAAGCCTGTATCGCTTCGGCGCTCAGCAGCGCGTGGTTGATACAGCCCAGGCGCAGGCCGACCACCAACACCACGGACAGGTTCAGGCGCCTGACCAGGTCCTCGGTCTGTAACTCATCGGACAGCGGCACCCGCCAACCGCCTATGCCTTCGACGACGACCAGGTCGGCGGTCCTGTCCAGTTCGTCAAATGCTGCGGACACCTTATCCGGATCGACCTCGACGCGTAGCTTGCCCGCTGCTATATGGGGCGCGATGGGCTCGGCGAACGTGTAGGGACAAACATGCTCATACGCCGGTGACCCGCTTGATTGCGCCTGGATCAGGGACGCATCCGCGTTTCTCAATTTGCCGCCATGCCGCTCGCTGCCGCTGGCCACCGGTTTCATGCCGTTGACCGCCAGGCCCGACGCTTGCCGGTTTGCCATCAGGCCCAGGGTTACCCAGGTCTTGCCGACACCTGTATCGGTTCCGGTTATAAAAAAATTATTCATTAAAAACAAGCAGTTGCTTCAATAGGGGGCGGAATTGAATTGCGCCCCCGCAGTCACTTGCATTCATCGTGTACCGGCGCGGGCGCGGAAGGTGAGCGGGTGAACGCCCGGTTCTGGCGCGTCCCGCCAATCCCGTTTTACCTCCGGCGCCCAGGCATGGCCGTAGAGAGCCTCGAATGTGGCCGGCAGCCCGTCGTTGCCGAACCTTCGTTTATATTCAGCCAGCATGTCCCGGAGTTTCCGCTTGCCGGTCAGGGATCTGCGCCTGCCTGCGTTCACATTGCCTGCGCCGAGAGCCTTCAGTTCCCGCATCAGCGCCAGGCCGTCGTCATAAACCAGGGTAAACGTTTCCGTCTCCATGACCGGGTCGACAAAACCCGCCCGAACCAGGGCATCGCCTACGTCATGCATGTCCATGAACGCGTTGACATGCACATGGTCATCCACACCGGACCAACTCGCGCGCAATTCCGCAAGGGAATCCGGACCGAACGTGGAAAACAGCAACAGGCCGCCGGGGCGCAGTGACCGGTAAATTTCCGCCAGCGCCCGGTCCAGCCGTGAGACCCATTGAAACATCAGGTTGGAAAAGGCGACATCCACACACGCAGACGCAATGGGCAAATTTTCCGCATCCGCGCAAAGGAGGGAGGATCTGTCCGCAAGTTTCCTCCTCCGGCTTGACTGTTTCAGCATTTTGAAGGCCAGGTCCAATTGTATGACCCGCGCCGGATCATAGCGTTGCGCGAGTCGCGCCGACAGGCGCCCGGTGCCTGAGCCCAGGTCAAGGATACGCGCCGGTTCCAGCCTGACCACGTCCAGACGATCCAGCAGGCGGTACCCCACGGTCTGCTGCAATACGGACAACTCGTCGTAGCCGCCCGCGGCGCGGTTGAAATTGCGCCGTATGCCTGCCTTGTCCCTTCGATACGGATCGTCACTCATGGCCGCAATCACTCTGCCGTCACCGCCAGCACCTCAAGCAGGCGGTCCACCTGTTCTTCACTGTGCCCGGCACTCAGCGTAATCCTCAATCGCTCGGTGTTCTTCGCAACAGTGGGCGCCCGTATAGCGTTCACCCAGAGCCCCTGCGCGCGTAACCGCTCGCTGCGCCTCACGGCAGCTTCGGCGCTGCCCGCGAACAGGCCCTGAATGGGCGTTTGCGAAGGTATCAGCGGCAGATCCAGTTGTCGGGCGCCGCGCACGAACCGGTCGACCAGCGCCCGCAATTTGTCACGGCGCCATGATTCCCGCTCGACAATGGCCAGCGCCCTGCAGGCGGCGGCCGCGAGGGCGGGGGGCATGGCAGTAGAGTAAATATAGGAGCGGCCTGTTTGAATCAGTGTTTCGATAACCTCATCCGGACCGGCAACGAAAGCCCCCATGACACCGCAGGCCTTGGCGAACGTGCCCATCAGGACCGGCACCTGCGCCTGTTCCAGGGAATAATGCTCCGGCGTTCCGCCGCCGGTTTTGCCCAGGACGCCGAAGCCGTGCGCGTCATCCACCGCCAGCAGGATGCGGCGGCGCACGCAGAGTGCGACGATGTCGGGCAACGCTGCGATGCTGCCGTCCATGCTGAACACACCGTCCGTGGCCACCAGTGCGCAATCGCTGCCGCACAGGTTTTCCAGTTCCTCCACATCATGATGCGCATAGCGGCGCAGGCCTGCCCGGGCCAGCCGCGCGCCGTCTATCAATGAAGCATGGTTATCCCTGTCCATCACCACCACGTTTTCCCTGCGGGGGGCAAAGCTGGTAATAACGGCAAGGTTGGCCTGGTAGCCGCTGGAGAAAAGCACCGCCCGGGAACGTCCCAGATGCTGCGCGACCGCTTCTTCCAGCTGTTCATGGGCGCGGCTGCGCCCGCAAATCAGTGGCGAGGCGCCGCTGCCGACCCCGTAGTCGGCTGCACCGGCCTGAAGCGCCTGCACCAGCCTGCCGTCATTGGCCAGGCCGAGGTAGTCGTTGCTGGAAAAGTTGATAAAGGTCCGCCCTTCGGAGCGGACGAGCGTTCCCTGTGCGGACGCGATGGTTCGTCTCGTGCGGAACCGGCCCGAGGCCCTGATCCTGTCCAGCCCGTTCGCCAAGGAATAAGGATCGGCCGGTAGCGGGAGGGACATCAAACGTTCGGCGCCGTGTGCGCTTCTCCCGAGGTATCGCTCGGATCGGTGCTTAGCCCCAGGCGCTCGAACAGTGACTGATCCCTGGAAAACTGCGGGTTTTCCGTTGTCAGGAGCTTCTCGCCGTAAAAGATGGAATTGGCGCCGGCAAAATAACACAGCGCCTGGGTTGAATCGCTCATTTCGGTACGGCCCGCGGACAATCGTACGTACGCCCCGGGCATCAAAATACGGGCGCAGGCGACGGTCCTGACCAGATCTATGGGGTCCGTATCCTCCTGTTCAGCCAGCGGCGTGCCGGCCACCTTGACCAGGGTATTGATGGGTACGCTCTCCGGGTGCCGGGGCAGGCATGCCAGCGTTTGCAGCAGTCCCGCCCGATCTTCGACCGACTCTCCCATTCCGATAATCCCGCCGCAGCATACATTGATCCCGGCGTCGCGCACCCGCTGCAACGTGTCGAGCCTTTCCTGGAAGGTCCTGGTGCTGATGATACTGGAGTAGAAGTTCTCAGACGTGTCGAGATTGTGATTGTAGTAGTCAAGGCCCGCGCTTTTCAGTTGCTCGGCCTGGCCGGGCTTCAGCATTCCCAGGGTAACACAGGTTTCCAGCCCGAGAGTCCTGACTCCGGAAATCATCTCGGCAACCCTGTCAATATCCCGGTCTTTCGGGCCGCGCCAGGCCGCGCCCATGCAGAAACGTTTTGCGCCCGAGGCCTTGGCGCGCTGCGCTTCGGCCAGCACCTGATCACAGGACATCAGCCCCTCATTCTCCACGCCGGTCTTGTAGCGCACGCTTTGCGGGCAGTACGCACAGTCTTCCGGACAACCGCCGCTCTTGATGTTGAGCAGCGTACTCAACTGTATCCGGTTGGGATCGAAACAGCTGCGGTGAACCGCGTGCGCCCGATGCAACAAGTCATTCAAGGGTTGCCGGTAAAGTGTTATTATCTCCGCCAGGCTCCAGTCGTGTCGCGGGGCCGTTAATGGAGCGAACTCCTGCGCTGTATCATCGATCGACATGGATGAATATGTTATCGCCTGAACCAGTCTTGTCAACACCGGCGGCCCGTACGGGCTGACTACTGCTTCGCATGTTGATCAGAAACCTGTGTATTCTTTGCGGGGCGCCTGCTGAATCACCCGCCGAGCGGTTCTGCCGGGACTGTTTTGCAGGATTGCCGTTGCGCCGGGCGGGAGTTTGTCCCGGTTGCGGCGCTAGCGGCGCCGATTCCGGCATTTGCGCCCGCTGTTTCCCGCGCGCGCCGGCGTTTGATTCCTGTCTCTCAGGCTTCATGTACCGTTACCCCGTGGATCAAATGATAAAAAAACTGAAATATCAGGCCAGGCTGGATTTGGTTCATGCCCTGTGCCGGCCGCTCCTGGAAATAGTCGGCCGTGAGATGCCGGTTGTTCCCGACTGCCTGTTGCCGACACCATTGCACCGGGCGCGCCAGCGCAGCCGCGGCTTCAACCAGGCAAGGGAGATTGCGCGCGTCCTGTCTCTGCGTTTGTCCCTGC
>VYCZ01000142.1 GCA_009843675.1 Gammaproteobacteria bacterium
CCATTTCCCTGCATCAATGCTGCCGGCCTCCCCGTCCAGCCCCATCGTTTCAGCGCCGATCAGGGTGGCTCCCTGGATGATTTCCATGTGTGTGAGGCCGCCTAATGTGAAGCCCTCCAGTTCCTGCAAATAGATCTTGTCAATGGTCGGAAGGTCTTTTGCGTTGGAATCCGTGCCGACGGCAAACTTCACCCCCAGCTCGTGCATTCTCCTGAACCTCTCAACCATGCCTTCATAGGTGTGACCCAGGTGTTTCTCCAGGTAGTCCGCGGAATAAGTGTATTGCCCGTCCAGTTCACGCAGGTGGTAGCCGATGGTCGGGACCAGGTTGATATTTTTCTCCACCATGTCCCGGTATACGTCATCATCACCGAACGGATACAGGTGCTCCATACTGTCGACACCGGCATCAACGGCTATACGTCCGGAAGTATGATACGGGTCCTGGGCGCCGCCCAGGTGCGCGGTGAGGCGTAATTTCCACAAATGCGCCTCCTCTACCGCGGCGCTGAGTTCCTCCAGCGTATACGGCGTGGTCGTCTTGATCAGGTCGGCGCCCAGTTTCGCCGCCTTACGCACGCGTTTGCGGAATTCCCAGGGGCCGTCCGCCTCCACGGCCCATATCGGTGGTATCAATGGCTGGAATTCCGTTGCATGGCCGCCCGTTGTGGTAATCAATGGACCCGATACATAGATCCTGGCGCCCCCGATCAGACCGCCCCGTTGCGCCCGCTTCAGTGAATAACCGACGTGATAACGGGATGCCACGTCCCGTACCACCGTGACGCCGATTTCCTGGTAGCGTTCCAGGAATCGTTCGGAACGCAGGGCGTTGATCACATCGTCTTCCAGGTCCCGGGCGCCTGCCAGTTTGAACGTGATGTGCGCATGCAGGTCGAACAAGCCGGGCAGGACCCATTTCCCCTCGGCATTGATTTCCCTGGCATCAGCCGGCAGGGTCTCGGGCTCACCCAGGCTGACAATATTGCCTTCATTGATGAATATACCGGGATTGGGTCTCGGCTCGGCGCCGGTGCCGTCAATCAGGGTGCCTCCGGTTATCCAATAAGGAGTTGCTACCGCCTGGCAGCAAAACAGCAGTACTGCCGCATTACCGGCTATCAGTAGCAACTTTTGCAGGTATCGGTATAACATTGTCTGAACCTCTCTTTTCAGTTACCGGTTTTTATTTTTTGGCTATCAGCGCCTTACGACTGATAAACCACTACTGAAAACTAATTGCCCACCGGGGACAGATTTAAATCTATCCCCAAGCGCCCCCAAGCGCCTAATCAAATGAGCCGTATATAACCTTGCCCGCCAGCACTGTCGCCTCAACTTCTATGTCCTTGATGGTTTCGGCCGGGACCGTGAGGACCACAAAGTCCGCATACTTGCCTGGTTCGATGGACCCTTTGACGTCTTCCTCGAAACTGGTATAAGCAGAATCCAGGGTGATTCCGCGAATAGCCTCCTCTCGGGTCAGTCCCTGGTCCGGACCGAGCTTCCCGCCCCACCCTGTTCCCCTGGTGACGGCGATGTAAATCTGCATTAACGGTCTCGAACGGGAGGAAACGGGTTTATCGGCGCCAAGTGAAAGTTTTATGCCGTTGTCTATCCAGTCCCTGAGCCGGTAGGATTTGTGAGCCAGTTCTTCACCCCAGTACTCTATGAATTTATCGCCTATGATATAGAGATGCCTGGGTTGGGGAAGCACGAGTAAACCGAGCTTTTTGACCCGCTCGTAGTGATCCGGCTGTAACAGGATGCCGTGGTCAACTATCCAGCGCCGGTCAAGGATGTTGATGCGCTCATTGACATACTCATAGGCATCCAGCAGTTGATCGATGGAGGCGCCGCCGACGGCATGGGGACCCGGGCGCCAGCCGTGCCGGGCGGCCGCCAGCACAAACTCGTTCAGTTGATCCTGTTCAACAAGCCGCAGCCCGTAGTAACCGGGGCGGCCTACGTATTCCGTGCGGATCTGGGCTGATTCCTCGGCCCCGTCCAGCATCATTTCCGCCAGGCCGTCAGTCCTGAACATGCCGTCTCCCCATTTCTCTTCCGGGTCGCCCAGGGTTTCGAACATGGCATCCATCTCATCCGCCGGGGTATTGGGATCGACGTCGTAACACCAGTCGATCCTTATGGTCATTTCCCCGTCTTCATACAGTTCGTGCAGCATATCGACAAGCTCCCTGCTACCGCCGGGTTCCCTCAGGCTCGTCATGCCCCAGCTGTTTACCCGTCTGATTGCCTGCCGGATGCCATCCTTCTGCACTTCCCTGCCTGGTGTCTGAAAATGATCCAGGAACGGGTACATGGCGTTGCGCACAAGAAATCCTGTCGGTTCACCGTTATCATCCTTCCATATTTCACCACCAGGCGGATTCTCGCTATCCCTGTCAAAGCCCACCCGCTCCAGGGCCATACTGTTGGCAATGACATAATGGCCGCCTTTCAATGTTACCGGGTTGTCGTGAGAGACCTCGTCGAGGTCATATCGATTCGGCAGTCGCCCATCCTCCAGCATGA
>VYCZ01000324.1 GCA_009843675.1 Gammaproteobacteria bacterium
ATCCAGGGCGCCGTCAAGGATGTTCTGGCCGTCCGCGGTCAGTACGAACCGGGTCTGGCGGCCGTCCGTATTGACCGTGACCTGCGACACCATCCCGGCCAGTTTCAGGGCCCGTTCGTGGTGCCTGGCCACTCTTGCCGCGGCCGCCTCGGCTGAAGCCGCGAATAATTCATAATGTATTTTGCTCTCGTCGATGCCCTCGGCGCGCAGACCCCGGGATACTTCCGAGATCATCGCTTCCGGTCCGCACAGGAAGAATTCATCGACAGCGTGCAGGTCAAGCAGGTGTTGAATTAATTCGGCGCCCTTCCTGTTGTTGATGCGGCCGTTCAGGATTTCGATGTCCTGGCGTTCCCGGCTGAGGATGTTGATCCACTGGAAACGGGACATGTATTGATTTTTGATCGCTTCCAGTTCTTCCTTGAACATCATGGTCGCCACCCGCTGGTTGCCGTATAACAGGGTAACATCGCTGTGCGGTTCCCGTCTCAATATGGTCTTGATGAGCGAGATGATCGGCGTGATGCCGCTGCCGGCGGCAATGCACAGGTAGTTGCGTTCGGCGTCCTCATCCAGCGGTGTGAAGAACGTCCCCCGGGGCGGCATCACATCAACCCGGTCGCCTTTACTCAGGTTTTCGTTGGCATAGCTTGAAAATACGCCCCCCGCTACTTTCTTGACCGCGACCCGCAGGGTCCCGTCGTCGACACCGGAACAGATGGAATAGGAACGTCTTACTTCGGTTCCATCGATATGCGCCTTCAGGGTCAGGTACTGGCCCTGGGTGAACCGGTAAGCTTCGGACAATCCGGCAGGCACGTCGAACGTCAGGCACACGGCGTCGTCCGTTTCCTTCCTGATGTCACTGATGGCGAGAGGGTGGAAATCCGGCATTTACAGGCACTTGAAATAGTCGAAAGGCTCCAGGCAGGCGTTACACCTGTACAGGGCCTTGCACGGCGTTGATCCGAAGCGGCTGATTTCCACGGTATCAGCGGATTGGCAGCGCGGGCAGGCCAGCCCTGTGACAGGCACGCGCAAATCCTGTTTGGCGCTGGAACCCGCGGGCGGAACAATGCCGTATTCCAGCAGTTTTTCCCTGCCGGCCGCGCTCAGCCAGTCCGTCGTCCAGGGCGGCGCAAGCTGTGTTTTCACTTCAACGTCCGCATAGCCGTTCCGGTTCAATTCGGCCCTGATATCCTGCTCAATGGTCTGCATGGCGGGACAACCGCTGTAGGTGGGTGTGATGATTACCTGGATCCCGCCGTCATTCCAGAGCACGTCGCGCAGTATGCCGAGGTCGGCGATGGTCAATACCGGGATTTCCGGGTCGGTTACCCGCTCCAGGACCCGCCTTACCTCATTTATGGCGTCTTCATTACGCCCGGCAGGCAATTCCGTTGTGTGCACGGCAGCCATGGCGCTTACCAGTTCAGGCCGGGATAAGTCCGTTGCAGGGACTGCATCTCGGCCAGCAGGAACCCCATGTGTTCGGAATGCAGGCCCTGGCGCCCGCCCCCGCGGGTGAAGCTGGTCGGCGGGCGTTCCAGCGTCGCCTCGCAAAAAACCCGCTCTACCTCTTTATTCCATGACGTTTCAATACTGTCCAGGTCCACGCCGATACCCTGTTCCTGCATGGTCCGGTCAACCTCGTCGGCAGCGAATAGCTCGGCGGTGAACGGCATCAATTCGGTCACGGCCCGGGTGACTCTTTCATGGCTCTCCCCGGTGCCGTCACCGAGACGGACCATCCATTCGCTGCTGTGGCGCAGGTGGTACTCACATTCCTTCAGGGTCTTGGCGGCAATGGCGGCGAGGGTGGCATCAGCCGAATCCTGCAATGCCAGGTAGTAGTGATAATCATAGGCGTCAACCAGGAACTGGCGCGCCGTGGTAAAGGCAAAATCACCCACCGGCAATTCCATGATGTGGAAATTCCGGAACTCCCGTTCATTGCGGAAGTAGGCGAGGTCATCTTCGCTCCTGCCCTTCCCTTCCACCTCCCCGGCATAGGACAGCAGCATGCGCGCCCGCCCGATCAGGTCCAGCGCGGTATTGGTCATCGCCAGGTCTTCCTCCAGGAACGGGCCGCGGCCGCACCATTCCGCCAGGCGCTGGCCGTTGATCAGGGCGTTATCCCCGAGGCGGATAACATATTGGAAAAGGTCCCGGTTCACAGCTTGAGGTCCTCAGGCACGTCGTAAAAGGTCGGGTGGCGGTAGATCTTGTCTTCCGCAGGCTCGAAGAAACTGTCCTCGTCCTGCGGCTGGCTGGCGACGATATCCGCCGACTTCACCACCCAGATGCTGCACCCCTCGTTGCGGCGGGTATAGGTGTCGCGGGCGTATTGCAGGGCCTGTTCGCCGTCGGCCGCGTGGATGCTGCCGGCATGTTTGTGGTCCAGGCCCCGCTTGTTGCGGATGAATACTTCCCACAGGGGCAAACGTCCGGTTTTTCCCGTCATTTCTTTCCTCCAAAACGATATATGGGGTCAGAGTCTGAATGATCCCCACGAAATTAATCTGTCCATGGGTG
>VYCZ01000410.1 GCA_009843675.1 Gammaproteobacteria bacterium
CGGCTGGAAAGCCCCGAAGCCCTACCTGAGGATAGTGCCCCAGCCCGAATAGGGCTGAATCCTGTCTTGCGCGTGATATGTCTGCAAGGACGATACTGACGCTGGCATTGGCGTTGCTGGCAACGCCGGCCTGGGCAAATGACCCGGCAAACGGCGGCGCGCGTGGCGGGCCGCCTGCAGAGTCTTCCGGTGAAGCGCCCGACGCGCATGTCGCGGACTGGGAGTTGCAGGACTGGGAACTGGACATCCAGCGCTGTTTGTTCACCCGGGCCCGATGTTCCGGCTCACTCACCATAATTTATGAGAGTCTGCAAAACGCCAGGAAGGATCCCGGGATCGAGGAGTGGCGCGTGGAATACTGGGAGAAAAAGCTGCGCGACTACTTCGATTACAACATGGACAGGCATGACTGATTGACACCAGGCCGACAGAGCGTACCCGGAGGATCACTTCCGAGCCGATAGGGCCGTTGCTGGCGCGCCTGACCGGCACCATGATCATGGGCGTCATCGCCATGATGACGCTGGGGATTGTCGATACCTGGTTCATCAGCCTGCTGGGGACAAGCCAGTTGGCGGCCATCGGCTTCATCATTCCCGTTTACATGATCTTCGTCAGTATTGCCCTGGGAATAGGCATGGGCATCAGTTCAATCACTTCGCGCCTGGTCGGCGAGGCAAGGCATGATGCGGCCGCCCGCTACGTGACCGACGCACAGATACTGGCGCTGCTGTTGTCGGTGATTATCGCCGTCCTGGTCGCTCTTTCCTTCAAAAGCATTTTTTCGGCCATGGGCGCGACGGACCAGGTGTTGCCATACATCAGTGAGTATATGTATGTCCTGATCCTCGGCCTGCCCGTGATCATGATCGCGGTGATATGCGGGAACACGTTCCGCGCCATCGGCGCAATGAAGACTTCCGCTTCGATGTCCACACTCATGGCGTTGATGAACCTCGCCCTGGACCCGTTATTGATATTCGGTCCGGGTCCATTCCCGGAAATGGGGATGAAGGGGGCGGCGCTCGCCAGCGTCATCGCCGCCACAACCGTGGCCGCCGTCGCGGTCTATATCCTGGCAGTAAGAGAAAAGCTGCTGTTGTTTACCCTGCCGCGCCTGCGCCATATCCGGGAAAACTGGGAGGAGTTGCTGCAAATCGGCGTCCCGGCCATGCTAGCCAACATGATGACTCCGTTTGCCGCGGCCATCATGACCGCGATGATAGCCGGTTTCGGGGCCGAAGCCGTTGCCGGTTTTGGGGTAGGCGCGCGTATAGAGACAATATGCCTGATGGTTGTTTTTGCCCTGTCCGCCACCCTGCCCATGTTTATCGGCCAGAACCTGGGAGCCGGCAAGGGGGAACGCGCCCGCCAGGCATTGTTCGGTTGTCTGAAGTTCGGTATCGTCTTTCAGGTCGCAGTCTATTTGCTGCTGTTGGCGTTCTCTCCCTGGATCGCCCCCGCGTTCAGCGCGGACGCCGAAGTGATCCGGGTGATCAATACCTTCATCTACATATTGCCGCTGACCTACGGCGCCCATTCCGTGGTGATCCTGGTCATGGTTTCGCTCAACGTAATGAGACGCCCCAGGCTCGGCCTGTTCCTGATAATCATCAGGTTGATTGCCTTATACCTGCCGCTGGCGTATATTGGCGGCCTGATCTGGGGAATAACAGGCATGTTCGCAGGCGCGGCAACCGGCAACATCATCGCCGGCATCATCGCGTACCGGGTCATCAAGAAAGTATGCGCCGGCGAGGACAGCCTGTTGCCGGTGACGGCATAACAACGAATCTGAAACAACGAGGAAATAAATTATGAGTCGATTATATGGTGACAACCACCGGGCATTGCAGGGACAGTTTGATTCCCTGCGCCTGGCCGACGCGATCGAGAAAGTTGCGATGGAGACGGAAGTGGCCGGTCCGCACAAGGATTTCATCGAAAGCCGCGACATGTTTTTCCTGAGCTCGGTGGACCACAAGGGCAGGCCCACCGTGTCCTACAAGGGCGGCGATCCGGGCTTCGTCAAGGTGGTGGACAATACGACTGTCGTGTTTCCCAGCTACGACGGCAACGGCATGTTCCTGTCCATGGGGAATATCAGGGGCAACCCGAATATCGGCATGCTGTTCATCAGTTTCGAAGTGCCGCACCGGTTGCGGTTGCAGGGCGAGGCCACGCTGCACGACGATGACCCCGCCATGGACCTGTACAAGGAGGCGGACCTGATCGTCAGGGTCAAGGTATCGGAGATCTTCGTCAACTGTCCGCGTTACGTGCACAAGTACCAGAAGGTCGACCCCTCCAAGTATGTACCCCGTACCGAATGCGCGACGCCGCTGGCGGGGTGGAAGCATATCGATATGATCCAGGGGGTGTTGCCGGCCAGGGACCAGGGGCGAGCCGAGAAAGAGGGCGGGGTCATTACCCAGGAAGAGTGGCAGGGGAGAGTCGCGCAGGGGGACGGCTGATTTATAAGGAGTCGGATGAAAGATGGCGGGACAGTATTTTCCAGACACGCTGTGAATA
>VYCZ01000051.1 GCA_009843675.1 Gammaproteobacteria bacterium
GGGTAGCAGGACGGGAAACTGTGCCTGGCGCGAGCGTCTTGTGTCCACCTGCTTTCAATTGCCGTCAGGCAGCCGGAAACTATGTAAACGAGCCCGCAGTATTGCTCCTGTGTTGCCGGCAATGACGGGGGCGCAGGCATCCCGGGGCTGGCGCTGGCTGCCGGCTGTTTTCCTGTCGTTGTGCGCCTCTGCACTGATGGCGCAGCAAACCACCACGGCGTCGCTGTCAGTGCCGGCCGGCGCCGAACTCGTTGAGGGCGCAGGCAACACCACGGTACGCGTGACCGCGACGCTGCCGGCGAGCCGCGCTGAGGACACCACCATCAGCCTGTCACTGGGCGGCACGGCCAAATCCAGCGACTACGAGGTGGTGCAGACGGCCGCCATCACCATCCGGTCCGGCTGGACGAGCGGCGTGGTCAACCTGACACTTAAGGCGGTGGATGACGGGTTCTTCGAGGGGCCGGAGACCATTCGCATCGAAGGCGCGGCGCAGGGAGTCGAGGTGAGCGGTGTGGACCTGGCTATTACCGACAACGACAAGGCGCCGACACTTGCCGTCGATGCTACGCCGCAAAACCTGCAGATTGAGGAAGGCGGGGCCGCTGATTTTGTCATCACTGTCAAGCTGGTCGGTGGCGGGCTATTCGAAGAAGCCGAGACCTTCACGCTTTCCCTGGCAAGCAACAGCGGTATCGAGCTCCCGGGGGATGGCGCATTCAGCCCCGCGGCTCCCCCATGGCAATTGATCCTTCCCGCAGGTAAATCTTCCGCCCAAATACAGGCAGGATTCAGCGCGCGGCAGGACGCCAGGACGGAGTCGCGAAAATATGCGGATATGATTGCCTCGGCCAGCATTGCCGGCCAGACATATACTGATAGCTTCAGGCTGTTTACCCTGAGCGACGCCGCAGACGCCCAGAACACCCCCACTGTCTTCACTGTCCGCTGTACTCCGCAACCCAACCTCGTCGGAACAACCATGTCAACCTGTGTTGCGCACAGGTCCGGGGCTAATCCCGGCAGGTCTGTCGTCTTGACAATGACTGCGCAAGACCCTGATTTGGTCGCGCCCGATAGCGTCGAACTTCCGATCGTGAACAGCGGAGAGAACAATTCGGCAGGTAAGTCAGTGGAATTCGTGGTAGTACAGCAGGCCGCGGGAAAGCAATTGCGCTGGAATCTGTCGAGTAATCCGCCCGTAGGGGGAACGGGTAATTTGCCAGCGAATACAATACTGAACAATTATGCTGTGTTCGTCTGGCCTGAGACGGACGCAAGTTTCGAAATATCACAATACCGGCTTAGCATGTCCTCGGACGACGTTCTCACCAGGAACGAATTTGCCTTCCTGATCGTTTTCACCACCCCCCGGCCGGTCACTATCGTGGGCTCGCCGGCGGTAGAGGTTGTTCTCGATAGCGGGGTGGTATCGGTTCCTTGCACAGCCTCGGCAGTAAGCGGGTTGATTACCTGTGAATACAGGGTGCAGGAAGGCGACTACGACTATGACGGCCGCATTGAACTGCGCCGCGGGGCCGTCAAGTTCACGGGCTGGCGCGACCGCTTTGACACAGACATCAGCGGCAATGTTGCCGCGCCCTTGCCGGCCATGAAAGAGACGCACAGTGGTGTCCCGCTCATCTACGGCGGCACCCATGCGATAGACCTGCGGGTGTCGCCCCAATCCGCGCAGGAAGGCGTCGGCGCGCAAACGCTGGAAATCATCGCGCAGGACCTCGTCGGCATGTCCGGGGCGAGCGACCTGGTGATACCCCTGACCTTCAGCGATGGCACAGCCACGAGTCCGGACGACTACCGCGTCACCGGCCCCCTGACTGTCACCATCCCGGCGGGCCAAAGCGAAGGCCGGACCAGCGCGGTGTCGATCACCGCGATCCCCGATTTGGTCAACGAGGACCGCACCGAGACGCTGCGCATCGAGGGTTCCAAGGGCGCCATGATGTCCCCGTTTGTGCGCGGCATCGATTTTTCCATCATCGACAGCGCCGGCGTTGCCTTGTCGGTGGCGCCGACAGAGATAGCGGAGGACGGCGGCGCGCAAACGGTGGAGGTCACGGCTGCCTGGGGCGATGCCGAGGACAGTGTCCTGCCGCTGGACACCGAGGTCACGCTGGCCTGGAGCGGCGCGGACGGCGCCGCTGACTACACGCGCACGGGCGGCGACAAAGTGACGATCCCGGCCAACGCGCGCACCGGCACGGTCGAGGCGACGCTCACGCCGACGGACGACACCCTGCTCGAGGATCCCGAGGCCATCCTCATCGAAGGCACGGCGCCGGGGCGTGCAGTCACCGCGGCGGAACTGACCCTCACGGACGACGAGCAAGCGCCCGTCGTGACGCTCAGCGTGGACAAGAATACCCTGACGGAAGGCGGCGATCCGGTGGCGGTGACAGTCACCGCGACCATCGCCGCGACCGTGCCGCGCACCAGGCCAACGACAGTGACCCTGGACTTTGGCGGCGCAGCCATAGCAGGGACCGACTACACGGCCCAATGGGGCA
>VYCZ01000057.1 GCA_009843675.1 Gammaproteobacteria bacterium
CCGCAACCCTGGGAACGGGGCGTGGACAAACCGGATCACATTGCCCCGGCCCTGGATATCATGCTGGAAGGACCCATCGGCGCTGCCTCATACAATAACGAGTTCGGCCGCCCCGCCCTGGCCGGCTATTTCCGCACCTTCGAGCAGGCCGATGCGGCATCCGGCATCACCAGGGGCTACCACAATCCCATCATGCTGGCCGGCGGCTACGGCGTCATCCGCCCGCGCCACGTCAACAAAAACCCGCTGCCGGCAGGCTGTAAAATCGTCGTGCTGGGCGGCCCGGCCATGCTCATCGGCCTCGGCGGCGGCGCGGCGTCATCCATGGCTGCGGGCGCAAGCAGCATGGAACTGGACTTCGCTTCGGTACAGCGGGACAACGCGGAAATACAGCGCCGCTGCCAGGAAGTCATCGACCAGTGCTGGGCGCAGGGGGATGAAAACCCGATATTGTCCATCCACGACGTGGGCGCCGGCGGCCTGTCCAACGCGCTGCCGGAACTGGTGTACCAGGGTAAAACCGGCGCCGTGTTCGACCTGCGCGCGCTGCACAGCGCCGACCGGGGTATGTCTCCCATGGAACTGTGGTGTAACGAAGCCCAGGAGCGCTACGTGCTGGCCATTGCCGCAGCGGACGCGCAGCGCTTCGGCGCGATCTGCGAACGGGAGCGGGCGCCACATGCGATCATCGGCGCGACCAATGACAGCGGGCGGCTGGTCGTCGCCGACAGGCATAACGGCACAAACCCCGTCGATATGCCTCTTGATGTGATCCTCGGCAAAACTCCGGGCCTGTCTTTCGAGGTGCAGATTTACGCGAAACGGCAGAACCAACAGGGGACAGATTTCAAACATGCCCCTGCACGTAGTAGGCAGGGGTCTGTCCCCGGAATCACGCTGGATGAAACCATAGCCCGGGTGCTGCAACTGCCGGCGGTAGCCGACAAACGCTTCCTGGTAACCATCGGCGACCGCAGTGTCTCCGGTTTGGTAACGCGGGACCAGATGGTGGGACCCTGGCAGACCCCGGTGGCGGACTGCGCGGTCACCGCCGCCACGTTCGGCGCCCGCACCGGCGAAGCAATGGCATTGGGTGAACGGCCGTCCGTCGCCGTGGACAACGCACCGGCGTCCGGACAGCTGGCTGTGGCGGAGGCCCTGACGAATATCTGTGCTGGCCGCATCCTGCGACTGGAGGACGTGGCCCTGTCCGCAAACTGGATGGCGGCGGCCGGCGACCCCGAAGAGAAAGCAGCCCTTTACGCCACCGTCGAGGCGGTATCGGCGCTGGCGCAGCAGTTGCGCATCCCGATCCCCGTGGGCAAGGATTCCATGTCCATGAGCGTAGCCTGGAAGGACGGCGACAGCGAGAAACGGGTCAGCGCCCCGGTGTCGCTGAACGTGACCGCGTATGCCCCCGTTGCGGACACGAGGAAGACCCTCACGCCCCAATTGCGGCGAGTCGAAGACTCCGTGCTGCTGCTGATCGACCTCGGCATGGGGAAAAACCGCCTGGGCGGTTCCGCCCTGGCGCAGGTGTCGCAACAGACCGGCCTTGCCGCGCCCGACCTGGACGATCCGGCCCTGCTGGCGGCCTGTTTCAACGGCGTGCAGTTGCTGAACGAAACCGGTTATATCCTGGCGTACCATGACCGTTCCGACGGCGGCGTCTTCATTACCCTGTGCGAAATGGCGTTTGCCGGCCGCTGCGGCCTGGACATCGAGGTGGATGATGACGACCTGGCGGCCTTCCTGTTCAATGAAGAGCCCGGGGTCGCGCTGCAGGTGCGTGCGGAACACCTGCACACGGTGCGGGAGACGTTGTTGCGGTGCGGCCTGCCTGAAACCAGTCTGGTAGAGGTTGCGCGACCGAACGGAAAACGCGAAGTGCGCATCATACACCGTAACAGGCCGGTCTACGCCGCCGGGCTTGATCAACTGCACCAGCTCTGGTCGCTCACTACTTACCACATGCAGGCGTTACGTGACAACCCTCACTGTGCCAGAGAAGAATTTGAAGCCTTGCAGGACCTGGACGACCCCGGCCTGTCGTGCGAACCAACCTACCGCCTTGCAAGGTCCGCGCCGCGCGCCGGCAACGCCAGGCCGGCGATCGGGATTTTGCGGGAGCAGGGTGTAAACGGCCACGTGGAGATGGCCGCGGCATTCGACCGCGCCGGTTTCGACTGTATCGATATCAATATGAACGACCTGCTGAACCGGACTGCCTCGCTGGACAACCTGTCCGGCCTGGTAGCCTGCGGCGGTTTTTCCTACGGCGACGTCCTGGGCGCCGGCGGCGGCTGGGCAAAGTCCATCCTCCACAACGACCGTCTCAGGGACGAGTTCGAACGCTTCTTCAACCGCCCCGACAGCTTCGGCCTGGGGGTCTGCAACGGCTGCCAGATGCTGTCCCGGCTGCGCAGTATCATACCCGGCGCCGACGACTGGCCGGATTTCGAGCGCAACCGCTCCGAGCAGTTCGAATCCAGGGTGGTGATGGTCGAGATCACCGACTCGCGCTC
>VYCZ01000088.1 GCA_009843675.1 Gammaproteobacteria bacterium
CGCTGATGGACGGCGGCAGCCATATCGTCGCATCCCACGCCCTGTACGGCGGTACCCATAACCTGTTCAGTTATACCCTGCCCCGTTTCGGTATCGATACGACCTTCGTGGACCCGCGCAACCCGGAAGCGTTCAGGCAGGCCATCCGCCCCGAAACCCGCCTGGTTTATGCCGAAACCATCGGCAATCCCCGCTGTGAAGTCCTCGACATCGAAGCGGTTGCCGGCGTAGCCCACGCGGCACAGGTTCCGTTGATGCTGGATTCGACCCTGACCACGCCTTACCTGCTGAAACCCTTCGATCACGGCGCGGATATCGTCATCCACTCCCTCACCAAGTTCATCGGCGGGCACGGAGTCGCCATCGGCGGCATCGTCGTGGATTCCGGCCGCTTCGACTGGGATGCCTCCGGCAAGTTTTCAACCCTGACGGAACCGTACGACGGGATCCTGGATATCGATTTCGCCGAGGATTTCGGCCCGGATGCCTTCCTGCACCGGGCGCGGCGCGAGGGTCTGAGGGACTTCGGCGCGGCGCTCAGCCCCGCCAGCGCGTTTTACATCCTGCAGGGTGTGGAAACGCTGGCGTTGAGAATGGACAAGCATGTCGCCAATACCAGGCAAATCGTCGAGTGCCTGGCCGGCAACGACGCCGTGGAATATGTCACTTACCCGGAACTCCCGGGCCATCCTGATCATGACCTGGCAAAAAAGCTGTTGCCCCTGGGTTGCGGTTCGGTGTTCAGTTTTGAACTGAAAGGCGGGCGCGAAGCGGGCCGCAGGTTCATCGAATCCCTGCAGGTGTTTTCCCACCTGGCCAACGTGGGCGATGCAAAATCCCTGGTGATCCATCCGGCCTCGACCACCCACAGCCGCATGGACGATGATGCCCTGAAACAGGCCGGCATCAGTGAAGGACTGGTGCGGCTGTCGGTCGGCCTGGAAGACCCGGAGGACCTGTTCAACGACCTGGAACGGGCGTTGTACCGGTCGCAGAAGTAGTTTTTCGTTTTTTTTTCATATGGAAATCACCGTAACAGGCGAAACCGCTTTTGCCGCGACCGGCCGGGAAGATTTCAAGCCCGGTGCGCCGGCTATCATCTTCGTACACGGGGCGGGCCTGGATCATACGGTCTGGACCCTGTTCAACCGCTATTTCGCCAAAAAGCAGTTCAATTCCATCGCTGTGGACCTGCCCGGCCGGGGCCGCTCCAGGGGGGAGCCGCTGCTGTCAATAGAAGCGAACGCAGCCTGGTTGCTTGATGTAATCCAGGCCCTGGAACTTGAAGATACCGCACTGGTGGGCCACAGTATGGGGGCGCTGATCGCCCTGGAAGCGGCGCACCAGGCGCAGGCCGGGATCAGCAGGCTCGTATTGCTGGGGGCGGCGGCGCCCATGCCGGTGGCCGAACCCCTGCTGAATGCGGCGCGCGGGAACCATCACAGCGCTATCGACATGATCATGCTGTATGCCCACGCCTGGCGCTCGCAACTGGGCGGCAACCCCGTTGCCGGCATCCATATCATGCACAGTAATATGCGCTTACTGGAACGGTCCCTGGACAACGTCCTGTTTGCGGACCTCAATGCCTGCAATGAATACACGAACGGGATAACGGCCGCGCAGGACATTTCGATACCGGCAAACCTGGTCCTCGGAAGACAGGATCGGATGACGCCGCCGGCGCAGGCAGCCGGCCTCATCGACGCGCTGGAGCAGGCACAGGTGGATACGCTGGAGGATTGCGGACACATGATGTTGTCGGAGCAGCCGGAAGCCGTGCACCGGGTGCTGGCCAGGACATTCCGTATATAATAAGGATTGGAAAATATAATGAATAACCTGGAAACCTCACTCAACGAAGGCAGGTTCTGTTTTACCGCTGAAGTGGTGCCGCCGCTGGCCGCCTCTGCCGGCAGCCTGCTGGAAGAGGCCGGTATGCTGAACGGGCGGGTGGAAGCCATCAATGTTACGGACGGCGCCGCGGCCAGGACCACCATGTCGAGCGCAGCAGCAGCCGCCCTGCTTGCCGCCAATGGCATGGAGCCGGTGCTGCAACTGACCTGCCGCGACCGCAACCGTATTGCGCTGTGCGCCGACCTGGTCGGTTGCGCGGCATTCGGCGTCTCCAACCTGCTGCTGCTGACGGGAGACGACCCGGCCAGGGGCGACCAGCCCGAGGCCAGGGCGGTCCATGATATCGACAGCACCGCCTTGGTCGCCCTCGCCCGGGACATGAGTGAGAAAGGCATCCTGCCGAACGACAGGGAGATCGATCCTCCTCCCCATTTCATCATCGGCTGTGCGGACGTACCGCAACAGCCTGATGACAGGAGTGTCCCGCCCGGTATCACCAGAAAGATAAATGCAGGCGCGCGCTTCATACAGACCCAGTTGTGTTACGACATCGACCTGATCGAGGCGTACGCCGGCTACATGGGAGAATGGGGCATTGCGGAGAAGGCCGGGATTCTCATCGGCCTTGGTCCCGCGGCGTCCGCCCGGTCCGCCAGGTGGATGCGGG
>VYCZ01000174.1 GCA_009843675.1 Gammaproteobacteria bacterium
GGCAGCAGCAGCAGGCAGACCGGCAGCCACGACTGCATCCAGACGGCAACGCCGATAATGACGATATAGCTCGTCAAAAACAGCCGGGCATTGCGAAACACCTTGGGAAGTTCGGTTTCGGGGACGGATACCCTGATAAAATAATTCGCATGGCCGAAAGTCAGTTGCACCAGTTCCTTGTTATAGTGCCACACCTGGTTCCAGCCGCAGGCCAGGCTCAGGATATCGGGCCAGCGCACCGGGTTCGGCAACAGGTATTCCGCATCGTTCCCGACGTCGGAGGTATGAGTGTGATGCCTGGCGTGCGCCCACTTCAGCGATACCGGTTCCCAGCTCAGCATCCAACTGCACAGGTAAAGCAGGGCCTGGTTCAGGCCATGGCTCCTGAACGGCGTGCCGTGGCAGGCTTCATGCCCCGCTGCGTTGCCAAACGACCACACAGCGCTGTACAGTATCATCACTCCGACCGCCCACCAGGAACCCCATGTGTAAACCAGGGTCGCACCCAGGCCGGCCAGGATAGTGAAATAGGCCCCGAAATGCAGGATTGCCGGGCGGTCCGCGCGTTTTGACAGGGCCTTGAGCGTCTTCCTGTCTATATCACATTTGAACCAGTCTTGTTGTTCCGGCATCGTCTAAAACCTGGTGAGATCTGGAATGCGCGCAGATTTTAAATCATTATCCGGGCATAGCGGATAGCTGATTTACCGGCATTGTCGCCTGCGCATAAACTTGCGTCGTCTGTTTTCAATTTCTTCCGGATCGATTGCATTTGATTTAACTATAGTTAGTCTTAATATTTCGGTCAGGAGGTGAGAATGAACATACAGCCATTTCCGGAACAACTTTTCCGGCAGGAGCGCGCGGATCTCGCCGCGGCATTCCGCTGGGCAGCCAGACTGAATTTGCACGAAGCCGTGGCCAACCATTTTTCCCTCGCCGTGGACGCCGTGGGAAAGCGTTTCCTGATGAATCCGAACCAGCGCCATTTCTCACTCATCAGGGCGAGCGACCTGCTGTTGCTGGATGCAGACGACCCGGACGTACTGGAACAGCCTGATGCGCCGGACCCGACTGCCTGGGGACTGCACGGGTCAATCCATCGCCGTTGCCCTCACGCCCGCTGCATCATGCATACTCACTCCAGTTACGGGACCGTGCTGAGTTGTCTGGCCGACAGCTCCCTGCCGGCTATCGACCAGAATACCGCGACGTTCCACGATCGCTACGTGATTGACGGGAACTTCGGCGGACTGGCCTTTGAAGAGGAAGGGGAACGCTGCGCCTCACTGCTTGAGGACCCGAAGAAGAAAGTCATGATCATGGGCAACCACGGTATCCTGGTGATCGGCGCCAATGTAGCCGACACATTCAACCGCCTTTATTACTTTGAAAGGGCTGCCGAAACCTTCATCAAGGCGCTGCAGACCGGAAGAGAACTGCGCGTGATGCCCGACGAGACAGCCGAAAAAACCGCCCGGGAACTGGAATGCCATTATCCGGACCAGGCAGAGCGCCACTTCAGCGACCTGAAGGCGATCCTGGACAGGGAAGGAGACGATTACGCTGAATGACGGTATTCACTGTTGCGCTGCGCCGCTCGTTGGGCAAGAATACGGCAGCACGCACGATACGGCAGGCGCCTCACATGATCTCCGAGGGAGCTTATGAAGTTATCGCACAGAAGACGATGTAACACAGCCAACCCGGGAACAGTTTCATGAGGCGATAATGGAATTCGGTCTGAGCCACGAACAGCAACTGGTGGTGGATACCGTGCGCAGTTTTGTCGAACAGGAGTTGTATCCGCTGGAGGACGAGGTGGAACGCAGCGGCATGGTACCCGGGACGCTTGGGTGCGAAATTCAGGACAAGGTGCTCGAACTCGGCTTCTACGCTCCCAACATCCCGGAGGAATTCGGCGGCGGGGGTCTGGATACCCTCACCTTCACCCTGCTTGAACGCGAACTCGGCCGCGCGGCCATGGCGCTGTCGGTATTCTGGGGCCGTCCCTCGAACATCCTCTGCGCCGGCACAGCCGAACAGCACGAGCGTTACCTGCTTCCCTGCGTGCGCGGCGAGAAAATCGACGCCCTGGCCATGAGTGAACCCGATGCGGGGTCCGATATACGCGGGATGAAGACCTTTGCCCGCCGCGACGGCGCCGATTACGTCATTAACGGTACCAAGCATTTCATCAGTCACGCGAACATCGCCGATTTCGTTATCACGTTTGCGGCTACGGGCGAGGATGAGACAGCCAAGGGGCGCAGGAAACGCATCACCTGTTTCCTGGTTGACCGGGGCACTCCGGGATTCGAGATACGCCCCGGCTACAATTCCGTCTCCCATCGCGGTTACCACAATAATACCCTGGTGTTCGACGACTGCCGCGTGCCCGCGGCCCAGTTACTCGGCGAGGAAGGCGCCGGCTTCGACCTGGCTAACGCGTGGCTGGCGGCGACCCGTCTGACCGTTGCCGCCATGTGCGTCGGCCGGGCGCGCCGCTGCCTGGCCCTGTGC
>VYCZ01000064.1 GCA_009843675.1 Gammaproteobacteria bacterium
GACATGAATGCAGTTCTGAACCAGGCCCAGTTGAACCTGCGCCCAATGGTGGAGACCGATATAGGCGATGTATTGCAGATTGAACACGCGGCGTATGCGTTTCCCTGGAACAGGAACATCTTCAAGGGCTGCCTGCGGGAAGACTACTGTTGCCGGGTCGTGGAACTCGATGGAGAGGTTGCCGGTTATGCAATCATGTCCATGGGCGCGGACGAAGCGCATCTCCTGAATTTATGTGTTGACCCCGGACATCACAGGACAGGACTGGGTGACGTATTGCTGAATACCATGCTTGACTACGCCCGGAAACTGGAGGCTGTCACCACGTTTCTGGAGGTGCGGCCCTCCAACAAGGCTGCGCGCAGGTTTTATGAAAAGCGCGGGTTCGTGGAAGTAGGCTTGCGCGCCAATTATTATCCCGCAAGGTTCGGCCGTGAGGACGCCATCATCATGGCCAGGGAGATGGTGTGAGGCAATGCCTGAGATAGCGACGCCCGCTTACCCGACCATCGACTCCAGTGTCGGCAATACCCCGCTGGTAAGGCTGCAACGCCTGCCCGGCGAGACTTCCAATACCATCCTGGCAAAGATGGAAGGCAATAACCCCGCAGGGTCGGTCAAGGACCGGCCCGCGCTGAGCATGATCCAGCGGGCTGAAGAGCGCGGTGACATCAAGCCGGGAGACGTGCTGATCGAGGCAACCAGCGGCAACACGGGCATCGCCCTGGCGATGGTGGCCGCCATCCGCGGCTACAGGATGATCCTGATCATGCCGGACAACCTGAGCGTAGAACGGCGCCGCACCATGCGCGCCTTCGGCGCGGAGCTGGTACTGGTCACGAAGGAGGAAGGCATGGAAGGCGCCCGCGACCTTGCTGATGAAATGGAAAAAGCAGGAAAAGGAAGGATACTGGACCAGTTCGCCAACCCGGACAACCCGCTTTCCCATTACCAAGGCACGGGTCCGGAAATCTGGCGGGACACGGATGGCGGCGTGACCCATTTTGTCAGCGCGATGGGAACGACCGGAACGATCATGGGAGTCTCGAAATATTTGAAGGAAAAGAACGAACAGGTGCAGATCATCGGGGTACAGCCAGCGGGCGATGAAAACATCCCCGGTATCCGGCGCTGGCCCAAGGAGTACCTGCCCAGGATCTTCCGCAGGGAGCGGGTGGATCGCATCATCGATGTGACGCCGGCGGAGGCGGAAGACATGACCCGGCGGCTGGCGGATGATGAGGGCATATTTGCCGGCATTTCCTCCGGCGGCGCAGTCTCAGCCGCGTTGCGGTTATCCGGCGAACTGGAAAACGCCGTAATCGTGGTTATCATCTGCGACCGCGGCGACCGTTACCTTTCCGCAACAGTCTTCCCCGATTGAACATCCTCGTATTTGACATCGAAACCATCCCGGACATCGAAAGCGGGCGGCGTCTGTACGGGCTGGACGGTCTTTCCGACAAGGACACCGCCGAGGCCATGTTCAAAATCCGCCGCCAGGAGACGGATAACGCCTCCGACTTTCTGCGCCTGCACCTGCACAAGGTAGCGGCAATCTCGGTCGTGTTGGCGACCCGCGATAACGTCAGTGTCTGGTCGCTGGGCGCGCCGGAATCCCCCGAGTCGGAACTGGTGCAGCGTTTCTTTGACGGCATAGAAAAATATACGCCGACCCTTGTTTCCTGGAACGGGCGCGGCTTTGACCTGCCGGTGCTGCATTACCGCTCGTTGCTGCACGGCATCCAGGCCCCGAGGTACTGGGAGACGGGTGATGAGGACCAGGGTTTCCGCTGGAACAATTACATCAACCGCTTTCACCAGCGCCATACCGACCTGATGGATGTTCTGGCGGGTTACGAATTTCGTGGCGCAGCGCCGTTGGACGACATCGCCGCCATGCTGGGCTTCCCCGGCAAGATGGGCATGTCAGGCGGCAAGGTCTGGGAGCGTTACCTGGCCGGCGATATCGAGGCAATCCGCAATTATTGTGAAACGGACGTGCTGAATACCTACCTGGTTTACCTGCGCTACCTGCTCATCAGCGGGCGCAATTCCGAGCAGGGCTACCAGCAGGCCTGTGAGCAACTGAAACAGGTACTGACCGGTGAAGACAAGCCGCACCTGGCGGAGTTTCTTCAAGCCTGGGAAGGCGCTGAATAATTTGTGGGGTCAGAGTAAAAAGTCATTCGGGATACTTGCCCATGGCAAGCATATTGGGTGACTTTTTACTCTGACCCCTGATATCCCAGGTATCAATAGCGCGGGTTCTTCTCCCAGTCATAGCTGGTCCTGACGATAAACTCCAAGTCGTCGTAACGGGGTTGCCAGCCCAGAATTTCCTTCGCTGAACTGCCGTCCGCGACCAGCATTGGCGGGTCGCCGGGTCGCCGGCCCGTCTCTACAAAGGTTACGGGACTGCCATGTACCTGCTCCTCGGCGCGCACTACTTCCCGGACGCTGTAACCGTGAACATAGCCGCAATTCAGTGTTGTGGATTGACATCCGGCTTCCAGG
>VYCZ01000160.1 GCA_009843675.1 Gammaproteobacteria bacterium
GCCGAGCCCCAGGTAAAACCCCCACCAACGGCTTCCATCAATATGACGTCCCCTCGCCTGATACGCCCATCACGAACGCCGACATCCAGAGCCAGGGGGATCGACGCAGCGGAAGTGTTGCCGTGTTCCGCTACGGTCATAATCACCTCATCCATACTGATGCCGAGCTTTTTCACGGTAGCGGTAATGATTCGCTGGTTCGCCTGATGGGGCACGAGCCAGTCTATGTCCTTTTTTGTCAAACCGGTATCTTTCAGTGTTTCATCTACGATTTCGTCCATTTTCTGTACGGCAAACTTGAAAACCTCATTGCCGCGCATTCT
Source organism: Gammaproteobacteria bacterium (assembly GCA_009843675.1). Classification (GTDB taxonomy): domain Bacteria; phylum Pseudomonadota; class Gammaproteobacteria; order Eutrophobiales; family Eutrophobiaceae; genus JAAXHV01. The sequence continues at coordinate 324 of VYCZ01000160.1, forward strand.
GATGAAAGGTTCTCCCGTCGGTCTGGAAACTCCCGATGGTACTTTCAGGTAATCACTGTAACTGCCGTCAGCGTGTAACAATGTCCTGTAGATGCCGGGATCAGCACTGCTCCCAAGGATAACGGCGCCGGCGCCGTCGCCGAACAATACACAGGTCGAGCGGTCTGTCCAATCCAGTATCCTGGAATTGATGTCGGCGCCGATGACAAGCGCGCACCGGGTTTCCCCGGTTCGGATAAACCGATCTGCAATACTCAATGCATAAATAAAGCCGGAACATACGGCCTGTATGTCAAATGCTGCGGAACCGTTACGCAATCCCAGTTTTTTCTGCAACAGGCAGGCAGTGCTGGGGTAGATCAGGTCGGGAGTTGATGTGGCAATTATGATCAGATCGATGTTATCAGGTTTGATTCCGGCCATGTCCATGGCGAGAAGTGATGCATTGCAGGCCATGTCTGACGTGGTCTCATCCTCCCTGGCAATATGCCGCTGTCTTATCCCGGTTCTGGACCGGATCCATTCATCAGTTGTCTCAACCAGATTTTCCAGCTCGGAATTGTGCATGATCCGTTCAGGAAGATAGCCCCCACAACCAATGATTTGGGAGTAATGCACAGGTCAGTTACCGGTTAACAGCACTTCCAGCCGGGATGTAATACGCGCAGGTATGTTTTTCTCGACCTCAAGCATTGCTTCTTCAATTGCGTGAGCAAAAGACAGCCGATCTGCACTGCCGTGGCTTTTGATAACGATTCCGCGTAACCCCAGCAGACTGGCGCCGTTATGGCGTCTGGGGTCTGTTTTCCTGTGAATGGACTCGAGAATCGGCTTTGAAACGAGCGCAGCCAGTTTACTGTAGAGGTTCTGTTGAAAGCCGTCAGTAACGTGATGCAGGAAAAATTCGACTACGCCCTCACTGGCCTTCAGCGCGATATTACCGACAAAACCATCACACACAATCACATCCGCATCACCGGAATAAATATGGTTGCCTTCAACAAACCCGATGAAATTGATATGACTCCTGTCCAACAGGATTTTTGCCTTTTTCACGCGATCATTGCCCTTGTTTTCCTCGGTTCCTACGTTCAGCAGAGCCACTTTAGGCGCCCGGATATTTTCAACAGCCCCGGTCAACTCCGCCCCCATAACCGCAAACTGGAATAATTGTTCCGGACTGGAATCAACGTTTGCGCCAAGGTCAAGAATGTGGGTGTGACTGTTAATACCCGGTATGATAGTGCATATGGCAGGCCTGTCTATACCAGGCAACATCTTGAGAATATAGCGTGAAATTGCCATCAAGGCGCCGGTGTTGCCTGCGCTGACGCAGGCCTGCGCCTGTCCCTTCTTCACCTGTTCGATGGCGAATCGCATGGATGAGTTTTTTTTGTTACGCAGCGCTGAGGAAGGCGCTTCATCCATTGTTACGACTTCAGGCGCATGAAGCACCTGGATGCGGACAGCCAGTTCATGGTTCAGGTGGGCCAGCCTTGGTTTGATTATATCTTCCAGTCCCACCAGAAGAAGTTCGAGATCCCGGTGTTTTTTCAGTGCGTGTATCGCTGCGGGGACAATCTCGCCGGGCCCATGGTCCCCTCCCATGGCATCAAGCGCAATACGGTATCCCATTTCAGATCAATAACGACCTCAAATGGCGACATCTATTCATCCTCGTCCTCGGTATTCAGCACTTTTTCCCCCCGATAATACCCGTCAGGGCTGACATGGTGGCGCCTGTGCACTTCACCTGTGGTAGGTTCAATCGACAAACTGGGGGACTTCAGCGAGTCGTGAGCACGCCGGGAATCACGTTTTGAGGTCGATTTCTTTCTTTGCTGTACAGCCATGTCAGGTTCTCCTGGTTATCCGGACTTTAACTTTTCCAGTACATGAAACGGGCTTGAAGCGGTGTTGTCGCGCTGCATGAACTGCTCTCCTGCAGCACATTCCTGCAAGTCGTGCATGGGTGAAAGCGGCAAGTCCAGTAAAATTTCCTCTTCAATAAAATCTGCCAGTAAAATGGTATCCTGCATCAGTACCAGTGGTTCTACTGAAGCAGGCAGTTTATTTGCCGATCCTGCAAAAGTTATCCCGACGTTAATCGTCTCCGCGAGTTTTACCGTTACGGGTTCAAGGCAGCGCTGGCAAGTCAACTGCAATTCCGTTACCTAACTGCCGGAA
>VYCZ01000357.1:0-2133 GCA_009843675.1 Gammaproteobacteria bacterium
CTGGTGTTGTTGGCGGTGGTTCCCCTGTGGCAGGCAGAGCCGGCGGTGTCAACCAGCCATTGCGCACTGCCTCGGCCAGAAAAGCATCCGCCAGGAGCGGACTCCTGGTTTCTCTCGGCGGACTGATTTCGGCCACCACACGGTCACGGTCTGTGACCAGTACCGTTTCGCCGCCAGCCGCCAGCCGCACATATTCGCTCAGCTTGCTGTTCAGTGTTTTGATGCCGACTGATATCATGGATAACAAAGTAGCAATCGGTAGCTACTTTGTCAATGCTACTGCAATATCAGCGTGGATCACTTTACTAATTCAAAAGCTGATTACATCAATCGTTCCGTCTGGTGCGCTTGTATCCGCCAACGCACGGTCACATGTGACAAGGCTGGCATCCAGAGCCTTTGCCAGTACGACATAAGCCGCAGATGCATCCAGAACAATCAATGAGATGATCTATCCTCCCGGATCATTTCAGTCGGTGATGGATTTAACTTTTGTTCAGGCAGGGACGCTATCTGAGCCAGTATTTCTTCAACACTGGGTCGTTCCAGGGATTTCCTGATTTCACGCAAGACGTATCGGGACATGGAGGTTCCTTCCAACGCTGCTCGCGCCTTTAATTGCCGGTGTCTGTGTTATCCGGGACATTACGAATTTGAATCATGGTTGACATGAAGCCAGTATGAATTCATGTGGATTTAATGTCAAGAACAAGAACTATTGATATCTGCATAAATAAAGTCCTGTTTGCGGCGCAAAGCAAGCGGGCTGTGACAAACGAAGGATTTGAAGAGGTCGGAATGGCACTGAAGCGACCTGTTTTTTGCGCGCCATCGGCCTTGGTCTGGGTGAGGGTGAGGAACAGGCTCAGGAGGCGGTAATTACGGGCAGTGTGTCCTTGCCGGCAGGCCTGGTGGCCGAGAGCGCAGGCGATGACGCGATGGAGATAATGCTTTCTTTGCTATACTATTTGAGTGATAGTCAATTTTGACAATGTGCGCGAGGACAGTCGGCGGGTTGGGATCATCCTGGCCACGGCGGGGCTGCTCAGCGCGGCGCTGAAAGAGGGCAGTCTATGGATCGGCGCCTGCCTTGTAACGGCGGGCCTTGCCCTGATGCTACTCAGTTACCTGGAGGATGAAAATGACGAATCTTGACTTGCTGTTAGCTGCTGGCGTATTGTTCGTCGGTATGCTGCTGTTAAACTGGGTCGCCAGGCGCTCCGAACGCCGCAATCGGCAACATTGATCCGGCTCTACCGACCTGTGCCCAGGTGACGTTTTTAGCGCGGATTGCTCTCAAGGACCGAACACATCAGCCCTGCGTCACCCGCGTCACCTCCTCCACGGTGGTCACCCCGGCCAAGGCTTTCCTGAGCCCGTCCGTGCGCATGTCGTCCATGCCGGCGCGTATGGCGGCTTGCTGGATGACCTTGCCGTCCGCGCCCTCCCGTACCAGGCCGCGCAAGGTATCGGACAGGAGCAATAACTCGCCGATGACGGTGCGTCCGCGATAGCCGGTGTGGGCGCAAGCCTCGCAGCCGTTGGCCCGGTACAGGCGCAGCGCGTCTGGGTGGCCCTCGTTATCCTGCGGGACGTTACCGGCGCCTTTCGCAGGAAGCTCTTGTCGTAACTGTGCGCGCAGCGCCGGTTCCGGCGTATAAGGAGTCCGGCACGCGCGACACAGGGTGCGTACCAGGCGTTGCGCCAGGATGCCGCTCAAGGTGGAGGTCAGCAGGTAGTCTTCGATGCCCATGTCCAGCAGGCGGGTGATGGAATTGCCGGCGTCATTGGTATGCAGCGTGGAAAAGACCAGGTGGCCGGTGAGCGCGGCCTGCACTGCAATCCGGGCCGTCTCCACGTCGCGCATCTCGCCGATCATGATGACGTCCGGGTCCTGGCGCACCAGCGCGCGTAACGCGGCGGCAAAATTAAGCCCGATCTGCGGTTTGACCTGCATCTGGTTGATGCCGTCCAGCTGGTACTCCACCGGGTCTTCCACCGTGAGAATTTTGCGCGCGGCCGTGTTCAGCCGCTGCAGGGCGGCGTACAAGGTGGTGGTCTTGCCGCTGCCGGTGGGGCCGGTGACCAGGATGATGCCGTGGGGCAGGGCCAGCAGGCTATTCAGTCCTTGTG
>VYCZ01000357.1:2143-6580 GCA_009843675.1 Gammaproteobacteria bacterium
GTGCCACCGCCGGGTCAAAACCCAGCCGCTCCAGTGAGGTGACTCCCTGCGCCTGGTCCAGGATACGCAACACCATGCTTTCTCCGTGCAAGGTGGGAAAGGTCGATACCCGCAAGTCCAGCAGCTTGCCGTGGGCGCGCAGCCGGATACGGCCGTCCTGGGGCAGGCGCCGCTCGGCGATGTTCAGCCTGGCCATGATCTTGATACGGGAGATGATCGCCGCGCCGGAGTGCGCCGGCGGCGCTTCGGCGTCCTGCAATATGCCGTCGATGCGATAGCGCACACTCAGCCGTTTGGCAAAGGGTTCGATATGGACGTCGGAGGCGCGCAGGCTCACGGCGCGGTTGATAATCAGGTTGACCAGTTGGATGACGGGCGCCTCGGCCGCCAGGGAGCGCAACTCGTCCACGGAGTCCTGCGCGGCGGTGAGCGCATCGGCGGGCAGCGCCTCGACGATGCCCTCCATGGTGGACTTGTCGTCGTCGTAAAGCCGGCGCAAGGCATTTTCCACCTGGCTGATGCTCGCCAGCTTCAGCTCTACTGCCTTGCCGCAGGCCAGTTGCACTGCACGCACGGTGAAGCGGTCTTCCGGGTCGGTCACGGCCAGGGTGATCTGCTCCTGTCCTTCGCTGAGGGGCAGCACGCCCGCCTGCTCCAGGAAAGCGCCGGACAACACGTCCGGGCTGACCGGCGCCCCGGGGATTTCATGGTCCGCCAGCCGGGCCAGCTGGTAATGCCCGGCATAGGCGTTGACCAGGTCGGTTTCCGATACCAGGCCAAGGCGCACCAGCAAGGGGCCAATACCGTCAACCTGCCGGTCATTGACTGCCAGGGCCTGTTCCAGCTCTGCGGGTTGCAACTTGCCGGCCTGGACCAGTGCGTCGCCGATGGTCGTTGTGCTCATGGGTGCGTGCCCGAATCCCGCGCCGGTCTCATTCCTGTTGCAGCGCCAGGCGTGCGCGCGTCTCGCCGTTCTGCAGAGTCACGCCGTTGGTGTCCACTTCGATCAGGGTCCAGCCGTGTACGTTGTCGCCCCGGCTCAGCCGGAGCGGGTTGTCGTTGACGATATCGTGCAGGAGAGCAATCCGCCTCTCGCCGATGATGATCGTGGCGCGCAAGGCCACCTGCTCGGCCAGGGGGATTTCGACCACGGGCGTCGGCGCGGGTTTCCGGACCACCACCGGTTGCGGCGCGCGGTAAGGGCGCCGGTCGGCCCTGAACAGCGGGCGTTCCAGGGTTTCCGCAAAGGTCTCAAGGGGCGGCAAGTCATACGTGCCGGCGCTGACGTCTTCCAAGAGCCCGGACGCGTCCTGCGTCAAGGGTTGCTCGAGGTCAGGCGCGACATAGGGCCGGGTCCATTCATACACGGTGTAACCGGCCAGGCAAACGCACCCGCCGAGCAAGAGGCGGCGCAGCGCAAGTAGCGTTTGCGGGGCGAGCGTCATGGTTGCGCCGCCCGGTAGATGAAGGCCGTCACGTCAAAACGGATCCCCAACTCGTCCGGCCCTGCGGGGCTGCCGGCTGCGCGCGCTTGCACCAGCAGGTTGTCCAATATCAATACCGGCCGATGGGTTTCAATCCGGTACAGGACCTGGTGCAAGGTCGCCATGCTGCCGTTCAGCGAGACCTTCACGGTCACTGCGGGAAACAGGCTGTCATCCGCACTGTCCGGCAGCGCCTGGCTGCTGAGCAGGACGCCGCCGGCCTCAGCCACCAGGGCGCCCAACACCTGTTGCAGGTGCGCCGCGGCCAGCGCGGGCGTTTGTTCCGCCAGAAACCCGGACGGATCAGGGCCGCCCACCAGCGTCGGCGCCGCGCCCGACGCCGGGGGCGATTGGGCAAGCCGGCTGAAGCGTTGTTGCTGGAAGTGCAGCGCGGCCAGACGCTCGGCGGTGGCAGCGCGGCTGTCCAGCGCCGGCCACAGCAGCGCATAAGACAACGCGCCGAGCAGGCCGAGCGTGAGGCCGACGGCCAGCAGGGCGTGCAGCGCGCGTGGCAGGGACCCGCGCGGCATGGCCAGGGTGTGCGGGTTGCGCGGCATGGACTTATGCTTCATGGCTGTCGCAACCGTGCTGCCACGTGAAACCGCTCCTTGCCGTCATGGCCGCTCTTGGTCAGCGGCGCGCGGAACTCGACCTGCTCAAAATAGTCCGAGGCGTCGATTAAGCCGATAATCGAGGCGGCGGCCGCGGATTCGCCCTGTACCTGTAGTTCATCTGCGCGCAGCGCCAGTTGATGCACCGAAGTGTGATCGGGCAGGCTGCGGGTCAGCGCCAGCAGCAGTTGCATGGCCGGCGCAGGGAAGCGCGGTCGGGTCGATAGAAACCGGGCGCGATCCAGGGCCAGTTGTTGCTCGGCTGTTTGCGCGTGGGCTTGCAGCGCCTTGGCACGGTTATCGCGCACTTGTGCCTCAAGCTGTTCGGCCAAGGCGTCGTAACGCAACAGGGGGGCGTACAGCGCGAGGATCAACAGGATCAGACACAGCAGGCCGGGCAGCAATAGCGGCCGGGCTGCCGACGAGGGGAGGCCGCGCGTATCCTCAGGCAGGAGATTGATACGGGACCCGGCATCCTCTGTTGCGACTACCGTCGGCGTCAACGCCAGGAAGCGCAATTCGTCGAGTTGCTGCTGAACGGTTTGCCGCAGCGCCAGGTACAAAGCGACGTGGAGTTGGCCGCTGTCCTCAGCGCGGCGCGTGATGGCGTAGTCAAAGTACACTTGCTCGCGGGTAAACGGCGTGAGCCGCTCCACCTCGAAGCCCAGCAGCGCGCGCAACTCCGGCGCCGCGCCCTGGGGATACACCAGATGTTTTTCCAGTATCGCATCTTGTGGCAGCAGCAGGGTCAGCCGAAGGTCCCGTTGGCGGCGGGCAAGCCAATGGTTGATCCCGGCTTGCGCGGCGGTATCGCCGGCGTCCATGCTGCGCTCCCCGAGCAACTCTCCACTGCGCCCGTCATACAGTTTGAACACCAGCTTGTCGGCCTGGCGCGCCACGGTCGCCGTATCGGGCGCGGTGACCAGCATGGCTGCCCAGCGCGCCGGCAGGGCCGCCAGCAACCCGCTTGACCACCAGGCCAGGGCGGTCCGCAGACGTTGTTTAATCCGCGCCGCCATCAGCCATTATCCTCATTCGCAGAGGTTGTGTAGGGCAGGCGGGACTCGCGCCAACCCAGCACTGAATAAGGCGGCGTGCGGGCGCGGTCCAGCGCCACCACCACGTCCAGCTGTAGCTTGCTGCGACCAACCCGACCCGTGCTGGTAATGGTCAGTGTGAGTCCTTGCCGCGCATTGAAGTAGTGGTGGTCCGTGTCTGTGATGGTAGCCGTCTGCCCCGGTTCGTGGCGCCTGGCCAGGTACGTATCGATCAGGTGCGCATGGCTGCCCGGTATGGCTTCCAGCGCGGCCCGCGGCGCCAGCGCCGGGTTGATCCCCGGTTGCAGGGAGTGGATCGTGACGGCATGGCGGATGGCGCGGTAGATCGCATCGCTCATGCCCACTACCCGGCGTAGTTCTTCGACGCTGTTGAAGGGGCCGTCTTTGGAGTCATACCCGGAGAGCAGGTAATCCGCGTCTTCTGCGCCGCTTGTGCGTCTGTCCTGGTCCGGGTCGCGCCAGTCCAGCAAGGCGTCAAACAACGGCGCGACATTTTCTCCCGGCGGGGCGGCGTCGGCCAGCAATCCTCGCAACAAGGCGTCATCAGCGCTGTTGATATCGATCAGGCCGGCTTCATCCCGCATGCGCAACTCGATCGCGCCGGCTGCAAAGTTGACCCCGATGGGGGTGCCGTCGCGCGGCCAGCGTTGCGCTGAGGGCGGGCTTAACAGGTCGGCCACGGCCAGCCACACACCGGCTTCGGCCACCGCGCGCGCCTTGGCCAGGTCCTGCGCGCGGATGGTCAACCAGGTCTCGGTGCGCAGGGCATAACTGTGCGCGCCGGCCATGAGACTGAGCAACGCCAGTAACCATAGTACCAGGACCAGTACCACGCCCTGTTCGTCATGCGGGCGCACACCAGAATGCAGTCGATTAACTTGTCGCTCGCGGCTCATTATAAAGTGTCCCTCCGGGACAGTTTTTCCACTGGATTCCTGCTTGCGCAGGAATGACGATCGGGGGATACATCAGGCTATCGTTATTCCAGGTACAGTGCCAACTGCGGCGGGCGCCATTCCGCCTGCGCGCGCAGCGCTATCACCAGCGGCGGCCAAAGATCCTGTTGGCCCAGGGTGATGTCCACCCGGAGCAGGGACGGCAGCCAAGCTGGGTTATCCCAGGCGTCCCCCCACGCCGGCGCGCCGTCTGCCGTATGGCGTCCGAAGTATGCCAGCTCAAGCCGCTCGACCGGTTGCGCCAGGGTAATATGCTCGGCGCTCGCCAGGCCGTCCTCAACGAACAGGCCCGGCGCGCGGGTCAGTGGATGATGGCGGAGTATCAGCG
>VYCZ01000357.1:6590-15751 GCA_009843675.1 Gammaproteobacteria bacterium
CAACCCGTCATCAGCCTGGTAAGAAGGCAGCGGGCCGACAAAGCGCAACGTGTGCTCGTTGCCCCGAAACAATACCTGCGTGTCGCTGTCATGCACCCCGGTCAGCGGCACGGCGTGCTCAACCTGCCGGCGCAGGAAGGACTGGATGAAGCGCTCGTTATCGTTGTGACGTAGCCGGACGTCGCCGGCGCGCTGGTACTGCCCCGCGGAGAACAGTGCGGTATACAGCATCAACAGGATAAACATGAACAGGAGCATCGCCAGCAACGCTTCAGGCAGGGCAAAGCCGTTGTAACAGGGGAGGTTGTAGGGCGCAGGACGAACGGTAGCGCCAGCATAAAACTTTACTTGCAAGCAGCGCGGGGACGGATTTAAATCCGTCCCCTGATTCTTTGCTAAGGAACTAATCACGCAGCACCGGTTTCAGGGTTTGCAGAGTCGTTTCATGGGGCTTGCCCCGGTTTTGCCAGTGTACGTTGACTTCGACCAGCAGCAGCGTGTAGGACAGGGACGATACATCATCCAGGCTCACGTTGATATACGTTTGTGTTGACAGGTCCCAGTCGAACCGGTCCAGTTCCCGGCCTTGTTGCGGCGTGGCGGTGACGGTGGTTTCGGCCAGTCTGGATTCCGCGATGGACAGGGCCAACGCATAGTCCCGCGCCAGGTCCAGCGTGGTTGCCCCTTTGACATAGACTGGATACAACGCGCCCAGGGCCATGGCGGTGATGATAAACGCCACCAATACTTCCAGCAGGGTGAAGCCGCGCTGGGACGCGGCGCGGTTACGGCACAACACGGCTTACCCTGCCCGTCAGCGCGTCCACCTCAATGCCAAACACCTGCTCGCCGCGCTGGAATGATAGCGTCATGTCCGTCGCGCTGCCATCCGGGTATAAGCGCACCGCGTGCTCATGCGCCGACAACTGCTCGGCAGGCGGGACCTGTATGCTTAACGTGGCATCGCCGGGGAATGAGACGTGGCGCTCTTCTTCTCCCGTGCGCATGACGCCGGTGTCGGTATGAAGCGAGAAGATAACCACCTGCTGGGTATTGATGGCCCGGGTGCGTGAAAACCGCAGGGCAGAAATGATTTCCCGTTGCGCCCGCTTGAGGCGGGCGCCGTCCAGCGCATGGGTCAGCAACGGCGCGGTGAGACCCAGGAGCAGGGACAGGATAATCAATACCAGCAGCAACTCCAGCAGGCTGAAACCTTGCCGTGCCGTTGCGCCGGGCATTGCGGCCGGCGTGAGTACTTCCACCTGGTTCAGTCCTTGCAGCTTATTCCCAACTCACTATGTCCCTGTTTTCATCATCCCCGTTCGCCTGGTTGTCGGCGCCGTAGGTGTACAAATCATACACGCCGTTGTCCCCGGGCGATTTGTAGCGGTAATCATTGCCCCAGGGGTCCTTGGGCACTGCCCCCTTTTTCAGGTACGGGCCGTTCCAGCCAGCAGACAAGGCCGCCGGCGCTGATACCAGCGCATTCAACCCCTCGTCGGTAGTGGGGTAGCCGCCCAGGTCAAGATAGTACAGGTCCAGCGCCGCGCCCAGGTCGTCAATCTGTATCTTCGCCGTATCCGACTTGGCCCGCCCCAGGTTCTTGATCACCTGCGGCCCGACCACCGCGCCCAGCAGGGCGATGATGGTCAGCACCACCAGTAATTCGATTAAACTGAAGCCGGCTTGACGCCGAGGAGCGGCGCCTGTCATGGAAGACAGATGGCAACGACCGCGCACCTGATGCAAGCGCCGAGCGATGGGTAAATCTGCGTAGTTTGTATTTTGACTTTTCATAATCATAACACCGGGCGCAATCTTATACTTTAACTGGTTTCGGAACAAGTCCCGGGGCATCGGTAGCCGAATGAGCCGGCAGGTCAACGCCGGTATCGCCGCGACCTGAACCGGCAAAGAAAATAAAACGACACGCAGCAGACCAGCAACCACACTGAAGCCAGGTCCCCGATAAACGGGTCGTAGCGGTTTACCAGGTATGCGTACGGGCTGCCGGGCAGGAACCCGGTAGTGTGCTGGACCAGTTTTTCCCCGGTTATCACCCCTGCGTGAATGCCGATACACAGGACCAGGTTGCCGGTCAGGAGACGCACCAGGCCCAGTAACAGTCCCAGGAAAAACAGGGTGATCATGGCGTCATAGCGCGCCGGGTCGGCAAACTGGAACAGGGCCGGAGGCAGCATGGTGACGCCGGTGTACCAGTTGATGGCAGCGTCCGCCGGGAGGTCGCGGAATTTCAGGTAGTGCACGGCGGCATACACGAGGCTGACCGTCACCAGGGCGACCACTTGGTTGGTCTGACGACTCAAGCCGCCGAGCAACGCCCCCCGGAAGATGAGCTCTTCGACAATGCCGACCAGCAACCCGGTGAACAGCCCCTTGAGCAACAGCAGGGATATATGGTCAAGAGTAAATAACCGCTCTTTATCAAGGTCGTGGATGCCCAGCAACAGCAAATTGGCTTCTATAATCGCCACGATGACAAACCCGGCTGCCAGTCCCTGGAACAGCCTGATATGGGCGCGCCCGAAACGGACACCAAGCCTGTTTAATGACAAGCCGTTGTAATAAGAGAAATAAAGCAGGCTGAACAGCAGGCCGCTGAGCAGCGTCGTCCGGGAAACGGTTTTTCTGAACGTTATCTCCCCGAACGAGGAAAAAATCTCATATACGGGAAATGCCAGCAGAGCGCCGAACAGGATGGCGCTTATGAAAACAGCGGAAAATACAAGCAGGGCGCGCATGGCCGGACGGCAGGATATATGTTATCGCCCCGATGCATCGTTTACTGGCTGTTCGCTACCATGTAATCGACGGCTGCCCTGACTTCTTCGTCCGTCAGGTTCAGGTTGCCGCCCTTGGGCGGCATGGCAATGAGGCCGCCCTCACTGATAAATCCCTTGATGGAGTGTTCATACAGCAACGCCATCCCCTGGGCAATGCGGCTCTCCCAGGCGGCCTTGTCTCCGACTCTCGGGATATTCGGCAAACCGTTATGGCAACTGATGCAGAGGCCGTTATATACCCGCAGACCCATATCCAGAGGTTCCTCGACGGTGGCTACCGTTGCAACGGTAGCCACCTCCACAGCTTCTGCATCTTCATCAAGCAGGTTCACCACGCCTACCGGAACGGTATTCGCGGAGACCTTGGTCGACTGTTTAAGTGCGACCGCATCCTCATCGACGCCAAGATACAGCGCCAGCACCAGGAAGATGATGATCATCACGGCCAGAAGACCGATCACGATCGAATAATTGTAAAAAAACACCCGGTCTTTATCCGAACTCATTGTCACCTCCTCTTGTTAATCAAAAATTAAGGAAGCACTGAACAAGTCCGTCCGAGACCTGTTCAGTGCTTCCTTAATTCTTCCTGCTGTATTTTAACAATCCGGCGGGCAATGTCATACCATCTTGAATCAGCGCCCGCTGGTGTGCCGGATGTCCCTTCGGCCGCGGTTTTTGCCTTCAGGTAGTTTTCGATGCCCACTTTTTTCAGGATATCCTGGAATGCGTGATACTGCACGGGGTCGAACGGCTTTTCCATACCGTACTTGTCGTGCAGGGGGTGGGGCGGGTAGACGTGCATGACGGCTGAATACCCTGGCGGGAGCACGGCCTTGTCCTTTCCCAGCAGTCCGGGCAACAGGTGTGTATGCGGCCCCGATTCCGTATGGCCTCCCTTTTGCGGAATGGGTGTATAGACTTCGATGCGGCCCAGGGCGGAGACGACGATGCGTTGCGGAGATGATTGTTGCAACAGGGCCAGTATGGCCTGTCCCCGGGCATGCACGGTCTTTCCGCAGAGTGAATTCAATTCCCGGGCCAGGTCCGGATCACCGGTACGTACGCAGAAACGCGCCAGTTCCGACCCCAGGCCCAGGTCGAATAACTGCTTGTCCCGGTCGCTGGAACGGACCGCCCCGGTATCGGCGCCCAGGGCCGTGATGGCATGGTTTGCAGGTATCCGTGAAAGCGATTCCGGCAGGGCGAGGGACAGGGCCTGGGTCCATGACCCGGTGCAGTGGGTAATGTCTTCATAGGCGAAGCAGGCGGGTTGCTGCGCCAGGTTCACGGCGATGGCGCCCCGGTCCGTAACCGCATGCAAGGCGGTTGCGCTCTCCCCGAAGCTCACGCTCTCGCCGGCATCGTACATGAACTCCGCGATGGCGCCGGATATGCCGTTGCTCCAACTGCTCTCTGTTGAGTGCAGGTAGCGTCTGACCAGGTCGAGAATCATTACGCGGACAGGCTAATGACTGTGCCCGTGCAAGCGTTGGTGTTCTTCCTGCACTTCATCCCTGCGGCGGGCCAGCGCCTCGGACGTAACCAGGCGCTTGTCGGCGGCAATGCCTTCCAGCGCCGCCAGCCAGTGATGGTAATAGGTATTGCCGAGATTCGGGTCACCCGCGGCGCGGGCTGCGGAGATAGCCCGGTTGAGCCGTTCCGCCCATTCCGCCCAGGTGAAAAGCCCCTGTTCGTGCAGCTTCAGGACCAGGGCAAACGCCTGCGCCTGCCAGGGTTCCCTGAATACGGGGCCGTCCTCGTCCAGGGGTATCCCGGGAAGGGAATCGAGATCGGGGGTCTGCATGAACGGCGGTCTTATTTGTCCGGGTCCATGTAGTCATCGAACAGGTCGATGTAGAGAGAATCGTTGGCCGGGGCATCTTCACCCCACAACTCTCGGGCGCTGAACCTGACGCTGTAGACATGCTGCGGCTTGTCCGGCCCGCCATGGGCATTGGTATCGGGCAGGAGGAAGATACCGTGGTCCATTTCCACGACCCCGCGCCGGCCCCTGATGTAGCGGGGTATGCGCGTGTGATGCAACGGATTGATATTTCTGGTAACAATCGCATCGCCCGCCTTGAACCTGGGCGGGATGTCGGCGTCCACGAAGACGGGCATGCGGTTTTTCATGCCGTACGCCATCCGCTCCAGCGAGGCGGCCTCGATACCGGCCGTCAACTCCGGGGCCGACACCTCGCCGGATTCCAGTTCTTCCGGCGTCACCATGTTTTTTTGCAGCATCATCCGTTCCAGGCTGTACAGCCACTTTTCATAGTATTTGAAGGTCAGGTAGTCGGCGGGAGGAATGGTTTCCGTCATGTAGCGCACCTCGTCGGTGACAAAAATCCCGGCGCCCATGGTGGCAAGGGTCATGGCATACACCCTGCTCTCCCAGTCTTCGTGAAACACGGGTTCATCTTTTTCGATGTTCACCGGCCCGATATTGTCCATGCCGCCGATGTCATGAATGCCGTTCATAACGCGATATCCTCCTTCCGTTATTGCTCAAGGGTTGCCTGGCCCGTACCGACCATGGAATCACGGGTGACTATTTCCTGCAATTCCGCTTCACTCATGTTCTCCGTGCCCTCCGGGCGTTTCGGCAACACGAGATACCTGATCTCCGCGTTGCTGTCCCAGACCCGAACTGCGGTTTCTTCCGGCAGTTCAAGACCGAACTCTCTTAACAGTCCGCGCGGGTCGCGCACCGCCTTTGCGCGGTAAGGGGTGCTTTTATACCAGTTGGGGGGCAGGCCCAGCACCGGCCAGGGATAGCAGGAACAAAGCGTACAGACGACCAGGTTGTGGATCGCGTCGGTATTTTCCACCACCACCATGTGGCTGCCTTCGATCCCGGTGTAGCCCTGCTCCGCCAGGGTTGCCGAGGCGTCTTCAAGCAGTCGCGCCTTGAATTCAGGATCCGTCCATGCCCTGGCTACGATAGCGGCGCCGATATGCGGTCCGACCTTGTTTTCGTAGTGATCGACAATGCCGTCAAGAGTCTCCCGGTTGACTACGCCTTTTTCGGTTAATAACGATTCCAATGCCCTCACCCGCAGTTGGACGTCTGACAGCGGGGCGCGATGTGATGATTCCGTCATGGCCTGCCTCTTTCGGTTGTTTTTATGCGGAAGCCAGCATGACATAAAGCCCCGGCTTAATTCAAGCAGTTATCCTGCAATGACCGTGATTTTCAGAACTGGGTTATACTGGGAACCGATTTAACGTGAGGAAACCCCGATTGAGTCGGGGTTTCCTGTTTCCGGAACTTAACGTCACGCAGGCCAGAATCCATGCGCCAGTCACAATTCGTTCTGCTATTGCTGGTCGGGGGCACCATCGTTGCCGTCAGCATGGGCATCCGCCAATCGTTCGGCGTATTCCTGCAGCCGGTGGTCACCGATCTCGAGATTACCCGGACCGCGTTCGGGCTGACCATTGCCATTCAGAACTTGATCTGGGGTCTGGCTCAGCCGTTTGCCGGGATGCTGACGGATAAATACGGAAGCTTGCGGGTGTTGATCCTGTCCAGCCTGCTCTATATTGCCGGGCTGGTGCTGACCGCACATACCTCGTCCGCTACCGGTCTGCACCTGAGCCTGGGCATGATGGTCGGTCTTGCCATGAGCGGCACGACGTTCACGGTGGTATTAAGCGCCATAGGCAGGCTGGTGCCGCCGGAGAAGCGTAGCGTTGCCTTCGGTATCGTCTCCGCCGGGGGGTCCATCGGGATGTTTACCTTCGTTCCACTGGGCCAGTTGTTCATTGGGCTGTACGGTTGGAGTACCGCTTTTTTGATCCTGGCGGGATGTGTGATGATCGTGCCGCTGTTGTCACTGGTATTCCAGCGGCAGTCCAGGGAAGACGCGCCCGCGCCGGACCGGCCCGATGAAACCCTGTCCCAGGTCCTGCGCAGCGCCGGCGCTCATTCCGGATACTTGCTGTTGAATTGCGGTTTCCTGGTATGCGGGTTTCATGTGGCCTTTATCGCGACACACCTCCCGGCGTTCCTGAATGACTCTGCCATTTCCCCCATGCGCTCGGCTTTCGCGCTCGGCCTGATCGGGGTGTTCAATATTCTGGGCACGTACCTGGCCGGGTTTTACGGGGGACGATACCGGAAAAAATACCTGCTGAGCGGGTTGTACCTGGGCCGCGCGCTGGTAATTGCCGTGTTTATTGCATTGCCCCTGAGTGACGTGACCGTGATGCTGTTTGCCGCGGCCATGGGGCTGTTATGGTTGGGCACCATCCCTTTGACCAGCGGCCTGGTGGCCGAGATCTTTGGTGTGCGTTACGGCGGCACCCTGTTCGGCATCGTATTCTTCAGCCACCAGGTGGGCAGCTTCCTGGGCGCATGGTTGGGCGGTTATTTATTCGAGACAACCGGTTCCTACACGCTTATGTGGCAGTTGGCCGTGTTGCTGGGCATTATTGCCGCCCTGCTGCACTGGCCTATTCGGGACGATCCGGTGGCCGCGCAGGCGGCGCCGGCATAAGCTTCAGTGGCGTCTTTCTTCCCGAATCAGTTCGTCTATGGTCTCTATCATCCGTTCGTGAGAACCGGCTGAGGAAGCGGATACCAAGTATTTGCCGTTCACGATAACGGCAGGGACGCCGGTTATCCTGGCGTCACGGGCCATCAGGAACGCCTGTTTCATCTTCACTTCGGTCTCATTGGAGTCGTAATGCCGGGCAAACTCTTTTTTGTCGATACCAACCTCCGCAGCGAAATCGATCAGCGTGTCGCGGGTAAATATATTGCGCCGCTGCGCGTGCAGCGCCCTGAACAGGGGTGTATGAAACTGTTCCAGGGCGCCCATCTTCTCCGCCGCGAAGTAACCGCGGGCATGGACCGCCCAGCGGCTGTTCAATACCCCCGGCACGGGGCGGAATACCACGTCCTCGGCAAGAGTCTTGAGCCATGACTTGACATGCGGCTCAAAGGAGTAGCAATGGGAGCACCCGTACCAGAATATTTCAACGACTTCTATCTTGTCACCTGACTGTGTAGGCAGGGCCGGCTTGATTTGCGTCCAGGCAGGCCCGCCGTGGGAGTGTTCCTGGGCCGATACCGGGGAAAGTCCTGTCAGTAACAGGGAGACAAGGAGCAATTTGATTACGCGCATTATAATTCACCGTAGGAATGTAAGCCGGAAAGAAACATGTTGACGCCCAGGAATGCGAACAGGGTCACGAACAGGCCCACAATCGCCCAGGCCGCCATGGCCGGACCTTGCCAGTTCCTGCTGATACGCATGTGCAACCAGGCGGCATAGTTCAACCAGACTATCAGCGCCCAGGTCTCCTTGGGATCCCATGACCAGTATCCGCCCCAGGCCTCGGCTGCCCATAGCGAACCCAGGATGGTAGCTACGGTAAAGAAAGCAAAGCCCAGGGCGACGGCCTTGTACATCATGTCGTCTATGTCGTCCCGGGCCGGCAGGCGGGCGAATACCGGGCGCGGGTTTGCGTCGTCACCCCTGGCCAGGTAAGCCACGCCCAGCATGGCGGCAATGCTGAAACAGCCGTAGCCGATGAAGTTGGCCGGCACGTGGATCTTCATCCAGTAACTCTGCAGCGCCGGCACCAGCGGCTGGATTTCGTGGGCGCCCCGGTCGAAGGTGTACCATAACAGGAAACCGACAGCGGCGCTGATCACCAGCAGGACGAACCCGCCCAGGGCGCGGGTCCGGTAACGTTTTTCATAATGCAGGTAAATAATAGCGGTAGTGACGCAGAACAGGATGAATACTTCGTACAGGTTGCTTACCGGGATGTGCCCGACCTCGGGACTGATCAGGTAGGATTCGTACCAGCGCACCAGCATCCCGGCCAGGCCCATGCCCGCGCCGGACCAGGTCAGCCAGGTGCCTACGGCGGCGGGAAATGCGGCGCCTGAAAACAGGGCCAGGAAATAACTCAGGGTTGCCAGCACGAACAGGAAACTCATCCACATTACGGCCGACTGGCTGGCCAGGAAATATTGAAGCAGAAAATGCTCTTCCGCGAGGGACAGGTTGGCGTCATAGAGGTGGATGGAGAACAACGCCAGTGTGGCGACGATGAGCAGCAGGCGCCGAAATCCGGACCAGGCGACGCCGGCATACGCCAGCACCAGGGTGAGGCAGGTGAATATCACCCACTCATAACCGTTCAGGTATTCCCTGAAACGGGCATAGACAAAGCCGTAGCCACCCAGCAACAGCGCGCACCACAGGTAATCGACCGGTCTCAGGGAAAACCGGTTGCCCGCCGGGACGACAGCGTCTGCCGTGGCCTCACCTGTCATGACGTTTGTGCGCATAGTTTATTTGTCGGTCTTCGGACGGGCTAGTTCATTTTCTATTG
>VYCZ01000357.1:15761-18919 GCA_009843675.1 Gammaproteobacteria bacterium
AAATCTGCCTGAAGTAACGACCGAAATCGCGGGCATGGCGCGTGCGCAAGCCCGCCAGCAGCAGGTCGGCTCCTGATGTCCCGGGCTTGACGACTGCCCAAAGCCGTTGATGAGGAACGTAGAATAATAAAAACACACCCACTATCAACAGACCGAAGCCCAGGTATACCCACTTGGCGCCCGGCGCGCGCGCGATTTGCAGGCCCGATGCTTCCACGTGTTCGAAGTCCGTCAGTTGCAGGTAGTAAGGGGAGCCGTACTGGTGCAGGGCCGACAAGGTAATGATGGAGTCGTTCAGGAACTGTATATCCCTGTCGGATATGTCCGTAGCATCCAGGCCGGCGCCGGCCAGCATGGCCTGGAAAGCCTGTTCCAGTCCGAAGCGCAGGATTTTCAGCGATGCGCTGTTCACGGTCCGGGCAGTGTCCTCATCCATGGCGGGGCCGACCTGTTGCTGCAGTAACGGAAAGCCTCCGTCCAGGAACAGGCGGATGAGCCGCAGCGTCACATTACTGACGTCCTGTCCGGTGATTTTTCCGTCAAGAGCTGCCCCCGACAGCAGGTTGGCCTGCCTGTCGGCATATATGCGGCTGAGCCTTTCGGTATCCTGCAGTATGTCAAGCAAGGCCAGGAAACGCCGGGGAGAACCGTCATCGTCTGCGGGGATGTGCAGGTAGCGGAATTCGTCTTCCAGGGAGGAACGCACACCGCTCAACAGGAATTCCCGACCCTCCAGTGTTATCGGATACATGTAGTTGAGGTATTCGTTTGCCCGTCCGTCTGTGCGCCGCAGTTTGAAGTTCACGCTGGGACCGAAATCGCGGAATTTTTTGTCAATGGCCGGGTCCTCATTGGGGAAGATATTGAACTTGCGGAATTCCTCCATCTCCAACTGGTAATTTTCGCCGTTGTAATCCAGGCTGACAGACCGGTTCACGTTTATCGTGTGGCGGTGAATTCCGGAAGAAGCCAAGTCGTGCAGCGTGAAATCGAGCTTCGAGCCGCCGTCGCCGAAGCTGGCCTGGTAAATGGTATAACCCTTGTAGTTAAGCGGATGATTGACGGCGATGGTCTTTGCCATGCGCTGCTCGCCGTCCTGGATGACCAGGTCGCTTTCGAAGGACCTGGGCTGGCCGCCGGGGTAGTGTTCCACCCGGAAATCCTCAAGTAATATGATGAACGGCAGGGGTTGCACCAGGTAACCAGCGCCCAGGTTGACGAAGGCGGCGCCCACGGCGCGGCCTTCGGGTATGGAAACGCTGGCGCGGAACGAGGTATTGTTTACCGGCAGCTTGCTCTTGTCCGGTATCCGGCTGATGGGCAGGTCCCTGGTTTCCGCCTGCAACTGCCCGCGCAGGGACTGGATTTTCAGGGGAACGTTACTGTCCAGAAATCCGCCGATACAGATGATGACCACCGCGCAGTGTGTAAACAGGTAACCGAAACGGTTGCCTGCGCCTTTCATTGCCGCCAGCGTGGCGCGGCCTTCCTGCCGCTTAATCCGGTACCTGAAACCGAGGCGTTTGAAGCACGCCGCCAGTTTCGTAACCGTCTCTTCATGTGTGAGGCTGGTGCGTATTTGGGTGTGATGCGCCAGGTTGAGCAGCTGCGCTTCCTGCATGTCTTCCCGGTACTGTTTCAAGGTGGCGAGGACCCTGGGGGTATTGCGATAAAGACAGATACTGGTGGTCGTCACCAGGAACGCCAGGATCAGGATGAACCAGCCACTGGAATAGATATCGTACAGTCCCAGCCGTTCGAAGACGCCGTGCCAGAACGGACCGAATTTGACTATATAGTTCTGGTACGGTTCGTTCTGCTTCAGGATGGTGCCGATAACGGATGCCAGCGCCAGCGCGACGAACAGGGTGATGGCCAGGTTCATCGAACCGAGGAACCGTAACCAGGATTTAACCCGCATTTCTCATCAGGGGATGCGAAGATCGCGCCGGATTTTTTGCGCCAGTGGGCGCTCGCGACCGAAAGCATAGTTATTCATCTGGTTGAGGGAGCATGTGCCCACTGGCACAAAAAAGACAAGCGAGGGCGCATCCCCTGATGAGAGATGCGGGTCAGGTCTGGCGGGATTAGTTGCCACTGTCCCCGTGAAGGTGGTTGGTTACGCCGGCAGCCGGTCGTCAGTGCAGTCCCTGGAGGTAATCGGCGACGGCCTCGATACTGTCGTTGGACATCCTGCCGGCGATATCACGCATGATGCCGTTGCGGTCATTGGCGCGTTCCTCGGCCTTGAAAGCCTTAAGTTGAAGTACCGTGTACTCAGCATGCTGCGCATTGATCCTCGGATAGTTCGCAGCGGGATTGCCTATTCCGGTAGGACCGTGGCAGGCCATACATGACGCCAGCCCCATGGTTGTATCGCCTGCGCGATACAGGCGTTCGCCCGCATCCAGGTATTCCGGCCGTGTCTGCCCTGTCCTGGGTTCCAGACTGGCGTAATACACCGCGAGGTCGGCGATATCCTGGTCGCTCAGGGCCATGGCCAGGGGCGCCATCTGGTCGTTTTTCCTGTGTCCGGAGCGGTAGTCCTCCAGTTGTTTCCTGATATATTCTGCGTGTTGGCCGGCCAGGTTGGGCCATGTCGGGTTGTTGCTGTTTCCGTCGGGACCATGGCATACGGCACAGGTTGCCGCTTTCTGTTTCCCCGCTTCGACATTTCCCGCGGCAACGAGAACCAGGGGGAACAAGGCCAGCAGCAGGCCGCCGATCGATTTGTTTAACATCCGAAGTTACCTTGAAAATCGTATTATATTTTGCGAAAGGCGTTATCTTACAGAATAATTGGCAAAAGTGGATAGCTTGGGGGAGATCATTTCCGCCGCAAACCATGAACAACAACCGAAATCATAACACCGTTTACCTTCACAGCGCCCACGTGTTGGCGCAGCTGCCTGCCGACGCGGGAAGGGAGGCCGTCTTTGCCGGCCGCTCAAACGCGGGGAAATCGAGTGTGATTAATACGCTCGCGGGCCAGAAAAGACTTGCACGAACAAGCAGACAGCCGGGGCGTACCCGGCAGATCAATTTTTTTGCCGTCGACCATGATACCCGTCTTGTGGATTTACCGGGGTACGGCTATGCCAGGGCGCCGGGTTCCCTGAGGCAACACTGGGGACAGCTTATCAATGCTTACCTGGAGC
>VYCZ01000038.1:0-12688 GCA_009843675.1 Gammaproteobacteria bacterium
CCCTCGAATTTCCATGAGTTCCCCGCTTATTTATATCTTTTTGGAATAAAAACGCTCTCCCTTATGACCTAAAGAATGATCTTGCCCTGATCCGTTATGGGGAAAACTCAAGCTCTGGCGGGTATTGGTGCGGGAGCGGTGCTGGACCTTGAGCGAGAGCACGGTAGGTCGCATCGTGGCGAAGCTGGTGCGGCTGGGCCGGGTCAGGCCGGTGGCGTTTTACTATGGCCGGGTGAAACCCAAGCGCCGGTGGCAGTTTACCCACCATGCGAAGCGCTGGCGCTACGGGATGAAGGCCAAGGCACCGGGCGAGTTGATGCAGCTCGACCACATGAGCATTTCTTTTACCGAGGGGGAGGTGGTCAAGGAGTTCAAGGCGACCTGCCCGGTGAGCAAATGGAGTGGGTTGCGGGTGTGCCGCCGGGCTACCAGTGGCAATGCCCGGCGCTTTCTGGAGGCGCTGCGCAAGGAGGCGCCGTTTCCCATCCATTCTATCCAGGTGGACGGTGGTTCGGAGTTCCGGGATGAGTTTGAACAGGCCTGCCAGGACCTGGACATCCCCCTGTATGTGCTGCCCCCGAAAAAGCCTGAGTACAACGGCTGTGTGGAACGCGCCAACGGCACCAGCCGCTATGAGTTCTACCCGTTCTACGAGGGGCCGCTGACCGTGGCGGCCATCAACCGGAAGCTGACCGAGTATCAGGACCACTACAATACCTACCGTCCGCATGACGGCATTGGCTTACTGACCCCGATGGAGTATTATCAGCAAATCACACAGCCCGCCTGTGAGTCTCATATGTCTTGAACCAGGACACTTCCTTGCCAGTCATTGCAACAAGCGTTACCATGTTCCATGTGCTCGGCGCGCCGAACCGCAACGGCAGAATGCTGGTTCCTATGCCAGGAGTTACATAAAGTGTTCTGTCTGAATCCCGGTACAGCCCGCAGGTTGCTTCTCTTGGAGCAGTTGTCGGCATCCACAATGCTCCCACGAACGGAAACCGTATCTGGCCGCAATGCGTGTGGCCGGCAAAGATCACTCCCTCCATAGGCCGCACAAAGGCGCCGGCCGGATCGTGTGTGAGAGTAACCTTGAAGCGGCTGGCGCAGCTATCAGGCCAACCCACCCAGTGGAACCGGCCGCTGTAAAAGTCCCCAAGACCCCGTACGCACACCCGTGCAGCGCCGATGTTTGTGACAATAACCTCGTTCTCCAGGGCGGTGACACCGGCCCGACGGAAGGCATCGAGCCACGCCTCTGCGTCGGTCCGGCTGTCATGGTTGCCCAGCACGAGATAAGTTGGTATGCGAACAGAAACATCCCCAATCACTTCTGCTACCGCCGAGCGTAATTGGTCTATGTGTCTGGAACCATGCGCATAATCGCCAACGAGCGCTATCATGTCGGGACCCTCGGCTATCACCGCGTCGAACAGGCGTTGGAGGGCATCCAAGTCCACGACACCATGACCTACGTGCAGGTCGCCGAGAACTGCTACCCGCAAGGGCAATCCCCCACCGGAGCCCTCGGACTGAACCGACAATTCAACGGGGGTCATGGAAAACTCCAGGTCAACCGACGCCCGCACGACTAGGATAACTGCCAGCGCCAACACTAAACCAATGATGAGGGAAGGTTTCATTGCGCTTCGTGCCCTGCAGGACCCGCGTTGAAATCGGCCCGACCAGAAGCAGCCAGGCAAAGGTCTATAGCGTAGCGGGATCAGCTACCGGCCCATGCTCACTCAGCGCCGCCTGCAACATCTTCCGCCGGTTCCGGCGCTTTCGCCAGGACGTAATTCATGAGGCTGGGGATTCCGGGCTCCGCGATATCGCTGCCCGGCGGCGCCCAGATAAAGTCCAAGCGCGCGAGTTGCCCGAGCGATTCCAGCGCGTCCGGCGAATCCAGGGACAGCTTGTCTTCCAGGACATCCTGCAATACTGACTCATTCACAGTATCCACCTCCCGGAACCTGCCGGCCACCACGCGGGCGGCAGGCAGCAGTCCGCGGTCATTCATTTCCCTGCGGCGTTTCTCGAAATACCTTACCCGGTGCGAATCGAAAGCCGGTCGTGCCGCTTCGACCACGGCCATGTCGATGCGCGCAGCACGCCGTTCCGCCAGCGCCGCGCACAGCGCCGCGCCCCAGCACTGGATGAAATACGGGTAGCGCTGGCTTTCAGCGCCCACCTCTGCCAGGGCTTCGGGGTCAAAGGTGATCCCGTGAACTGCCAGGGGCTCGACCAGCGCTTCCTGTGTCGCGGCGGCGCTCAGGCGTCCGACTCCGATTATCTCCGAGCGGTCCCAGAAGGTGGCGTCTATCCGGTCCAGGTGGTCCGACAGGTTGGGCGTCCCGGCCAGTACCAGCAGGAAGCGGGCGCCCTGCCTGCGCGCCAGTTGGCTGGCGTTCAGCAGGACGCGGCCCACGTCGGGGTCAAGTGTGTGCGCCTCGTCCAGGGTTACCAGCAGCGGGCGATGCCCGCAACGCGCGCGCAGCAGGCTGATCAAGTGTCGGCGTGTGTGCTCGTCCTGCTCGGCGGGACCCAGGCTGCGCCATTGGATGTTGAAGACGCTCACGTCAACCCCGCCGCTGTCCGGCTTGAGGCGTTCCATGAACCCCGGGTTGTCATAGAGCAGCAATGCGGCCAAGTCGGCCCGGGTCTCGACCTGGGACGGGGTCAGGGCGATGACGTCAATCTCTTTGCCGCCGCGGCAGGCCTGCTCGAGCGCTCCCAGCAACACGGTCTTGCCGTTTCCGCGCGGGCCGAACAGGACCGCATCCTTGGGCGGCGCTTCGTTGGCGCGCAAGCTATCGAGAAACAATGCCAGTTTGCCCAGTTCGGTCTCCCGCCCGGCCAGCAGGGGCGGCGCAACACCCTGGCCGGGTTTGAACAACCGGAGCAGTTGGCCCCAATCCGGCTTGTCAGGCTTGTGTCCCGTGTCGTTCATGGAGCCAGGCAAATTGGGTGTCCGTTCAGTTGGCTGGGGTTGTGGTTGCTGCCGCTGTTTCTGCTGCGATTTGCGCAAGCCGGTCCTGCGCCAGGCTGGCTGCCGTCGTCCCCGGGTATTGCTGAATTATTTCGTCCAGTTGCCGTCTGGCCGCTTCAACCTGGCCCAGTTCATGCTGACAGAACGCGGCCTTGAGTGTTGCCTGGGCCAGTTTAGGGCTTTCGGGATAACGTTGAACCAGCGTGCTGTATTCAACCAACGCCTGGCCGAAGCGGCTGTTCACGTAATATGCCTCCGCCAACCAGAACTGGGCGTTACCGGCGTACTCAGTGCCCGGATAACGCATCAGGAATTCGCGGAACGCCTGAATCGCAGGGTCGTACAGGGACTGCTTCAACAGGTCGAAGGCGTGCCTGTATGCCGCCTCGATAAGCACCGGATCCACTGCAGCCGGCGCTTCGGCGACAACCTCCCCGGACGTTCCTGACGCCGCCGGTTCCTGACCCGGCGTTTCAGACAACTCTGTTTCCTGTACCGCAGTCACCGCCTCCCCGACAACTCCCGGATCGAAGACAGGTTCCGCACCAGGGACGGACTTAAGTCCGTCCCCATCAAATTGCTGACCGGCGACCTCCGGAGCGGTGAGAGGTTCTGTCGGCTGTCCCGGGGGAACGGTGAGGGGAACGACATCTTCCCCCGCGCTTCCGGGCGCCGGTTCCTGGCCGACCTGGTCGACCAGTTCCAGGGTCAACGGCGTTTCGGCCTGCTGCCCGGCTGTTACTTCGGTCCCTTCAAACGGAGACAGGGTTTGCAGCGGCGGCTCGTCTTCACCGGCCAGCTCTCCCGTTGCGGCGGTCAGCGGATTTTCCAGGCGCTGTAAGCGCCTGTCTATGTCCGTATACAGGTCCCGCTGCCGCTTTTTCAATTGCTCAAGCACGTGGTTCTGTACTTCCATTTCCCCGCTCAGGCGGTTGATTTCCACCTCCAGGGATTGAATCTGTTGTACCATCTCAAGCAAGCCCTGGTTGGAAAGCGCGCTTTCAATACGTTCCAGGCGTTCCGCAATCGTTATCCCGGTGTCGGCAACCTCCTGGGCGCTCACTACGCCACCCCCCCCTTGTACCGCGATCAGCAGCGTAAACGCCCAGGGTTTTCGACCGTCAGCCCACATCGGTTATCGGCTCAATAGACGAACTCCACGCGCCTGTTCAGACTCCAGGCCTGTTCATCATGGCCGGGATCCGCAGGCCGTTCCTCACCGTAGCTCACCGTCCTGACCTGGTCCGGCGAGGCACCCAGCACGACCAGTTGTTGCTTGACTGCCAGCGCGCGCCGTTCGCCCAGGGCCAGGTTGTATTCACGCGACCCGCGTTCATCGGCATGTCCTTCCAGGGTGGTGACCACGCCCGGGTTGGCCTGGAGAAATCCGGCATGGGCCTGGATAATCTCCTCGAACTGCGCCAATACGGTACTGCTGTCATAGTCAAAATAAATAATGCGTACCGAGAGCGGGCTTTCCGGATTGTCCAGTTCCTGCAGCGCAGCCTCCTGGTCCCCCTCTGCGCCGAATGCCTGTGCCTCGCTTCCGGTTTCCGCAGCGCCGGCGTCATCGTCCGCCATTTCCGCAGTGCCGGTCTTGTCTACAACATCGGGGCGCTGTTCCTGTTCAGGTGTCGTGGTACAGGCCGTGACAAACAGGCCCAGAAAAAGTAACAGCAGAAATTTGTTAATCATTGTCGTTCTCCGGTAATCCTTGATAAAGAATAACATTGATTACCTGTTTTGTGATTAATATTCAGTCCGCCGGGAATGGACCCCATGCCGGTTCCCGCACCTCGCCGTCCTGCAAGGCCAGGCGCTGGCGCACTTTGCCGTCCGCGGAGACCGCGGCCAGTTCGGAACCGTAACGGCCGTTGGTGGCGTAGATGATCATGCTGCCGTTAGGCGAGAAACTGGGGGATTCATCCAGCCGGTTATTGGTCAGGACACTCAGGCTGCCGTTCCCTGTGTCGAGATAGGCAATCCGGTATGCGCCGTTACTGCCGTACACCATGGTTATGCCGGCGCCGTCAGGGGAATGGCGCGGCCGCGCGAAATAAGATCCGTCAAAGGTGAGGCGCCGGGGGGCGCCGCCCTGCAGGCCGACCTCGTAGATCTGCGGGGTCCCGCCGCGGTCGGAAGTAAAAACGAGTCTGCTGCCGTCCGGCGACCAGTTCGGTTCCGTGTCAATGGCGCGGTGCCGGGTGATTCGCTGCAGTGAATTGCCGGCCAGGTGCAGCACGTAGATTTCCGGATTGCCGTCTTTCGACAGGGTCATGGCCAACCGTCCGCCGTCGGGGGAAAACGCCGGCGCGCTGTTTATGCCCTCGTGGGCAGCCACTTCTTCCCTCCGGCCGGTACGAATATCCTGTACGAACACCGAGGAACTGTCCCCTTCAAAGGAAACATAGGCGAGGCGCTTGCCGTCCGGCGACCAGGCCGGCGACATCAGCGCCTGGTCGGATTCGAGCAGCACCTGCGGGTTGAACCCGTCGGCATCGGCGATCTGCAGACTGTGCCGGTCCTGACCGGCTTGATCCTGTTTGACCGTTACGTAAGCGATCCGGGTGTCGAACGCGCCGCGCACGCCGGTGAGTTTTTCGAAGATGATATCGCTGATGCGGTGCGCGATCCGGCGCAACTGTCTGCGCTTGGCCTTGATCCGGAACCCGGTCAACTGGTTTGCCTTGTACACGTCCAGCAACCTGAACTCAATTTCATAGTCCCCGGCTTGCGTCTGTTTCAGGTTGCCGATGACGATGTTTTCCATGCGCAGCAGTTGCCAGTCACTGAAATTGACATGCGCGAATTCCACCGGACGTTGCGGCATCTCGTTCTCATCCATGGTTGCAAAGCGGCCGCTTCTTGAGAGGTTGTTGGCAATAGTCCTGTGCAGATCAATCGGTTGCTCGCCGGCCGCGCCGTTCCAGCCGAACGGTATAACAGCAATGGGCAGCGTATTTTCGACGCCGGTATCGATGATTATTTCCAGTTCGCCCTGGGCCCGGACCGCAGGCATGGATGACAATAACAGGATCAACAGGCAGTAAACGTATCTCACGCCATCAGTCCTCGGGTTTGAATATGAAATTGAATTTTCTGAGGCGCAGGCGCTCAAAAACCGCCGCGTCCGAAGGCAGCGGCAAGGGTGATGCCTTCTCGACCGCGGTAACGGCCCTCCTGTCGAACACTTCATTGCCGCTTGGTTTATTTATGGTCACGCTGATTACTTCGCCGCCGGGTACGGTTTGTACCGATAATACGCATTCCAATCCTTTAGGCAAGCCGGTTTTGTTAAAGTTTCCCGCAACCACCCGGTAAATCTCCGCAACGATGTTCTGCAGGGTTATTTTATCCTGCGCCTGCTGTTCCTGCGCGAGTTGTTTACGCCGCGCTGCTTCCTCCTCCTCCTTCTTCTTTTCCTCCGCTATCCGTTGCCGTTCCGCCTGCGCCTTGCGCTTCTCGTCTTCCAGCCGCTTTTGCTCGGCTTCGGCCTTGCGGTTCTCATCCTCAATACGTTTCAATTCCGCTTCCGCCTGGAGCTTTTCCTGTT
This sequence comes from Gammaproteobacteria bacterium, assembly GCA_009843675.1. Lineage (GTDB taxonomy): Bacteria > Pseudomonadota > Gammaproteobacteria > Eutrophobiales > Eutrophobiaceae > JAAXHV01. Next base: position 6,546 of record VYCZ01000038.1, read on the forward strand.
TGATACGATCGCGTTCCGCGGCTATCCTGCGTTCTTCCTCCTTGCGCTTCTTCTCGGCCTCGCTCTTGCGTTTCTCCTCCTCCTTGCGTTTCCGTTCCGCGGCCTGTTTCTTCCTTTCCTCCTCTTTTCGTCTCTTCTCCACCGCGCTGGCCTGTTCTTCCAGGTCTTTCAGCTTCTTTTCCATGGCCCGCTGCTTTTCCTGTTCCAGTTCCCTGAGCCGTTGCAGTTCCTGCTCCACCGCCTGGTCGTCGACCGTCACTGCCTCAACGATGTTTTCCGCGGGTTTGGGTTTGAAAACGGGTGTGCGGGGGGCGTCAAAATTAACGACCAGCGCCGTGATTACCACGGCATGCAGCGCAAGGGAATACAGGAGCGAACGAAGCGTCAGGAACCCCATGGCGCATCACTGCTCAGGCGGTTCGGTGATCAGGCCGATACCTTTCACGCCGGCGCCCTGCAGCAGGGCCATGGCCTGCACTACCCGCCCGTAATTAACGTCAGTATCCCCTTTTACCAGCACCGGGAGCTTTGGGCGGTATTTCACCAATGCGCTTACCCTGTTGACCAGCACCTCGGGGGAGACCGGCTGGTCCTGGTCCTCGCCGTAGTTGATGAAAAAGTTCCCGGCCGCATCCACGCTGACGATCACGGGATCGCTGTCACTGGCCGGCAACGGTTCTGATGGGACCTGCGGCAGATCGATCTTTACTCCCTGGCTGAGCAGCGGCGCGGTGATCATGAATATGATCAGCAACACCAGCATCACGTCGATGTAGGGAACGACGTTAATCTCGGACATGGGACGTTTTCGGATTCGGTGCCGCATAATATCCGCTTCAGCTATGGGCCTGGTGGTGGAGTATGGCGGAGAACTCCTCTATGAAGGTATCGTAACGGTTTACCAGCCGTTCCACGTCATTGGAAAACCGGTTATAGGCTATCACCGCGGGGATTGCGGCAAACAGCCCCATCGCGGTGGCTATCAGGGCCTCCGCAATACCCGGCGCCACCATGGATATGGAGGCCTGCTGCACATTTCCCAGCGCGCGAAAACTGTTCATGATGCCCCAGACCGTACCGAACAGTCCCACGTAGGGGCTGGTGGACCCCACCGAGGCGAGGAACGACAGGTGCACTTCCAGTTCTTCAACCTCCTTGTTGAGCGCGACCCGCATGGCGCGCTGCGCCCCCTCCATGACGACATCCGGTACTGCGCCCCTGTTGTTCTGCAGGCGCACAAATTCCCTGAAACCGGCCTCGAACAACAACTCCATGCCGCTTGCTTCGGCGCGTCTTTCGTTGACCTGCTGATACAGGGGCGTCAACTCGTCCAGTGACCAGAAGTGTTCCTCGAAGGCATCGGCCGCGCGCTTGGCCCGGTTCAACCACACGCGTTTTTTGAATATCATCGTCCAGGACATGACGGAAGCGACGACAAGCATAAGCATGACCGCCTGTACCGGAAAACTGGCATTGGTGATCAGGTGAAAAAAGGACATGTCAGGAGTCATGGGCAAGGTCCATAATTGTTGATTTCGGCAGGCGCCATAAATCGGGCAAGGTTATCCGTCCGGGCTGATTTGATCAAATAAATCATTTTCAACGACCCGGCTTTTCGGCACGGGCAGGCCGAAGTGGGTCCAGGCATGCCTGGTCGCCATTCGCCCCCTTGAAGTGCGTACCATAAAGCCCTGCTGTATCAGGTAGGGCTCGATAACATCTTCTATCGTATCCTTGACTTCGCCCAGCGCCGCGGCAATGCTGTCAATCCCTACCGGCCCGCCGTCGAATTTCTCTATGATGGTAAGCAGCAACTTGCGGTCCATCATGTCAAACCCGGAACCGTCGACGTTGAGCATGTCCAGGGCGCGGGATGCGGTCTCTTCGCTGATGCTGCCGTCCTCCTTGACTTCGCTGTAATCGCGCACCCGGCGCAACAGGCGGTTGGCGATGCGCGGGGTGCCGCGGGCGCGGGCCGCAATTTCGCGGGCGCCTGCGGGCGCAATCGGCACGTCCAGTATGCCCGCCGACCGGATAACGATATCGGCCAGGTCCGCCGCCGAATAAAACTCCAGCCGTTGCACGATGCCGAACCTGTCCCGCAGGGGCGAAGTCAGCAGCCCCGCCCGTGTCGTGGCGCCGACCAGCGTGAAGTGGGGGACGTCGAGCTTGATGGCCCGCGCCGCCGGCCCCTCTCCGATCATGATGTCAATCTGGTAATCCTCCATGGCGGGGTAAAGGACTTCTTCCACCACGGGGCTAAGTCGGTGTATCTCGTCGATAAACAACACGTCCCTGGGTTCCAGGTTGGTCAATAGCGCGGCCAGGTCGCCGGGCCGTTCCAGCACCGGGCCCGAGGTCTGGCGCAGGTTTACCCCCAGTTCATTGGCGATAATATGCGCCAGGGTCGTTTTCCCCAGCCCGGGAGGACCGAAGATCAGCACGTGGTCCATGGCTTCGGCCCGTTTCCTTGCCGCGCCGATGAAAATCTCCATCTGTTCCTGTACCACAGGCTGGCCGCGGTAATCGCTGAGCCGGCGCGGCCGCAGGGCGCTGGCGGCCGCCTCGTCCTCCTTTGTCCCGTGCGCTGAAATAACCGGGTTGGGTTCGCTCATGCAGGACCTCCTGCCGTTACGTCAGGGCGGCCTTCAGGGCGGCGCGGATCAAGGCCTCACTGTCCAGGCCTTCGGCACTGACCGCGTGCACCAGGCGGCTGGCTTCCTGGGGCCTGTAGCCCAGGGAAATCATGGCGCTGACCGCCTCGTTAACCGGGTCCGCTGCACGGGAACCAGTCCCGGCGCCAGCCTTGTCTGGCGGCAAGGCGACGCCCCAGCCATCCAGTCGGTCGCGCATTTCCACGATGAGCCGTTGCGCCGTCTTCTTGCCCACGCCCGGCAGGCGTTGGAGCCGGGTGTCATCGCCTGTTTCGATACACTGTCCGAATTCCGCCGCATTGATCCCAGATAGTATCGCCAGCGCCATTTTGGCACCGATGCCGTTGACCTTGATCAAGGCGCGGAACAGGTTGCGTTCGTCCTCACCGCCGAAACCATACAGCGTGTGGGAATCCTCCCGCACCGACAGGTGGGTCAGGAGTTCAGCCTCCTCTCCCGCGTCCGGCAGCTGGTAGAAGGTGTTCATGGACGCCTCCAGTTCGTAGCCGACGCCGTTAACGTCCAGGAGCAAACCCGGCGGTTGTTTTTTTACTATCCGGCCGCGCAGGAAACCGATCACCGGGCCTGTCCCCGCTGCTTTGTTGACAACTCCCTGAGACGCATTATGTTCTCCCGGGAATGCCCGTGGCACAGGGCAACCGCAAGCGCGTCCGCGGCGTCCGCCTGGGGAATGCTCTCCAAGCACAACAGCACCTTTACCATGTACTGCACCTGGGCCTTCTCCGCATGGCCCTTGCCCACGGTGGCCTGTTTTACCTGGTTGGCCGTATATTCAAACACCGGCAGGTCGCGTTCTGCGCAAACAGTAATGGCCGCGCCCCGGGATTGACCCAATTTCAACGCGGAATCGGCATTGCGATACATGAAAACCTTTTCCACGGCGCACTCGTCCGGCTTGAATTCACTGATCACCGCACCGATGCCGCGGAAGATCTGGCGCAGTCTGTCGGACAACTCCCCCGCCTGTGTCGTTACCTGGCCGTGAGTGACATGCACGGCCCGGTTGCCGTCCATATCGATCAAGCCGTACCCCGTATGCAGGGAACCGGGATCGATGCCGAGAATCCTGACCTTATGCACTTGCCCGCCTCTCTCCGTTCCTAACCTGGCCGAGCCAGAACCAAAACCCGTTCGTCATTCCCGCGAAGGCGGGAATCCAGTAGATAACCGCGCGCAAGCGCACTTTTTCAGTCAAGCTGCGCCAGGATTTCATCGGGGATTTCCGCATTGGAATACACTTTCTGCACGTCGTTCAGGTCTTCCAGCGTATCCAGCAGCCGGACCATGGTCTGCGCGCCGTGCAGGTCCAGCGTCTGGCCGGTCGACGCGCGCATCGTAACTTCCGCCGCATCGGGCGGGTATCCGGTCTCCTCCAGGCTGCTCCTGACCTCGAGAAAGTCGTCCGGTCTGGTCAAGACGTCAACGGAACCGTCATCATTGCCGGCGACGTCGTCCGCGCCCGCTTCCAGCGCCGCTTCCAGCAATTCGTCCTCATCGCTCCCGGGCGGATAGGAAAGCAGTCCCACCTTGGAAAACAGGTAAGCGACCGAACCATCGGTTCCCAGGTTGCCGCCGCACTTGGTGAAGGCATGGCGCACTTCCGCGACGGTGCGGTTGCGGTTGTCGGTCATACAGTCGACCATCACCGCGACCCCTCCCGGGCCGTACCCTTCGTAACGCACTTCCTCCAGGCTGTCGCCTTCCGCGCCGCCCGCGCCCCGCTTCACCGCCCGCTCGATGGTGTCCTTGGGCATGTTGCCGGCCAATGCATTATCGATGGCCGCGCGCAGCCTCGGGTTGCCGTCAGGATCGGGGCCGCCCAGCCGGGCGGATACCGTGACTTCACGGATCAGCTTGCTGAATAATTTACCCCGCTTGGCGTCCTGTCGGCCCTTGCGATGCTGGATGTTCGCCCACTTGCTGTGTCCTGCCATAATCTCATTTGCGCGGTATTGTACCGGGGTATTTTGCCATAGAGGGCAGGTTGATTGCCACCGGGAGCATGTACTTCGCGCGCTCAGGCTCCCTGCGCCGATCAGGCGTCACTGTTTCCGTAAATGACCTGTTTGCGTTGCGCGGCAAAATTCAGCAGGCGCTCGATGGGTATGCGGGCGCGTTCGATGATGTCCTCATCGACAAAAATCTCGTTGGCGCCTGATCTGAGTGTTTCCTGCAGTTTCGTGAGGCTGTTCATGGCCATCCACGGACAGTGGGCGCAACTCTTGCAGGTTGCGCCCCGGCCGGCGGTGGGCGCCTCCATAAAGGTCTTGTCCGGGGCGGCCTGCTGCATCTTGTAGAAGATGCCCCGGTCGGTTGCAACGATGAACACGTCCGAGTCCAGTTCCGTTGCCGCCTTGATGATGCCCGTGGTGGAACCGACCACGTCGGCCTGGGCAATGACCGGCGCCGGGGACTCCGGGTGCACCAGTACCCTGGCGCGGGGGTGTTTCTTCCTTAATTCCGCCAGTTCCCTGCCCTTGAACTCCTCATGGACGATACAACTGCCCTGCCACAGCACCATGTCCGCCCCCGATTGCGCCTGTACATATTCGCCCAGGTATTTATCCGGCGCCCAGATGATCTTTTCCCCTTTTTCCGCCAGGTGCCGGATCACGTCCACCGCGCTGCCGGAGGTGACCATCCAGTCGGCGCGGGCCTTCACCGCGGCGCTCGTGTTGGCGTATACCACCACGCTGCGGTCCGGGTAGCTGTTGCAGAAGGAATTGAACTCGTCGATGGGACAACCGATGTCGAGGGAACAGTCCGCGTGCAGGTCCGGCATCAGGACCCGTTTTTCCGGGTTCAGGATCTTCGCGGTTTCGCCCATGAAACGCACCCCGCAGACAACCAGGGTCGAGGCGTCGGATTCATGGCCGAAGCGCGCCATGTCCAGGGAATCGGAAACATGTCCCCCGGTCTCATCCGCCAGCAGTTGCAGATCCGGGTCGGTGTAGTAATGCGCCACCATCACCGCGTCCCGTTCCCGCAACAGGTGTTTAATCCTGCGGAGACATTCGTCCCGTTCCTCGCCGGCGAGTTGTTCGACTATCGTCTCAGGTACCTGCTCCGGCGGCAGCCTGAAATCCGGGGGTGTAATGGCGTTGTGCATGGTGCGACCTGACCCCGTAATCCTACTGGATCAAGGAATTAAAGGCCAGGACATTTGAAAATGCGTGGTAAGCAGCCCGCGCACGGTGCTATACTGTTTCCATGAGCACCTATCTCTACAAAGCGCTGATAGAAGCAAACGCGTCTGACGCCGCCGCCACTGAAGCGGCTCGGGAAATCGATAGCTACAAACAGGACGTCGTGGCCCTGAAAACGAAAGTCGATATCCTGCTGGTTGGCGTCGGCATCTTGATCGCCCTGGGCGTGATCGACAAGTTCCTGTGACACGAGCCTACTGCATCCCGCAGTCATTGGCCAGGAAATCCAGTAGCGTCGTGTAAAAATCCAGGTAGTGCTGGT
>VYCZ01000038.1:12698-14795 GCA_009843675.1 Gammaproteobacteria bacterium
GCTGGTAGCCCAGCGTATCGACCGTATGCGCGGCATCCACCAGTTTCAGGTACTTGTACGGCTTGTCGCGTTTCTCCAGTTCCCGGGCGAACAGGTCGCTGTGCTTGATGGGGACGATCAGGTCGCGGTCGCCGTGCACCAGCAGCACGGGCACGTTGACCGCGTCCATGTGCCGGAGGGGAGACAGCCCGCCGCGCCATTTCTGGATCACGTCCCGGAACCGGTAATGCCAGGTATCCTTCTCAATCAGTTCCATGCTGCTCACCCCCGCGCCCGGGATCGCGCAACGATAGATATTGGGATTGCGCATCGATCCCACCATCGCCGAATAGCCGCCGTAACTCCAGCCAAAGATGGCCATCCTGTCCGGGTCGGCAATGCCCTGTTCCACCAGGTAGCGCATGCCGTCGTCCACGTCGTCCTGCATCTTGTAACCCCACTCCTTGTTGCCGGCGCTGTAATAGTCAAAGCCGAAACCCGTGGAGCCGCGGAAGTTGGGCTGCAGCACGGCATAGCCGCGGGTCGCCAGCAGTTGCGGCCACTCATCCCAGAAGGATGAGTTCCAGAACAGCGAATCGCGGCTGCGCGGGCCGCCGTGGGGATGGGCAATGGCCGGGTACGGCGGTTCGCCGGTTGTGGGAAGCGTCAGCACCGCGTTGAGTCTCATGCCGTCCCGGGCCGCGTACCAGATGGATTTGCGTTCGCCCAGTTGTTCCGGTTCGATGGGGGATGCCTTGCCCAGGAGTTGGATACGGGACTTGTCTCGCAGCAGGTAATAACGGCCCGGCTCCTTCGGTCCCATGGAACGGACGATGATGTACTTGTCCTGCGCCGCCCGATCATGGATCCTGTTGAAGTTGCCTGGCGGCAGGGCCGCATCGATGGACTGTTGCAGGGCCGCGGCGGTCTCGTCGATATAATGAATGGTGTGTGCGTCGCCCACGTACGAGAATCCCACCAGTTGCGGGTCCTCATCACCGTCCACGCACGCCTGCGAGATACAGGCCCGGACAATGTCCCTGGCATCATAGCGGTTGATCGCGAACAACAGGTCGGGGTCGGCCTGCGGGCGTTCCATATCGAACAGGTAGATCCCTTCCGTGTCGCGATCTTTCGCCCACAAGACATACGCCTGGTTGTAGTCCGGCGGTTCGAAACCCAGTATTTCTACGTAACGGTCCTCGTCCACGTCCCAGGTCAGCCAGTCGGTCCAGTCACTCCAGTCGCCGTCCTTTCCGGTCCGGAATTGCATGGTGATGGTGTTGTCGTGACGGTTGGCGCGGCTGCGCACGCGTGCATTCCCGTCCTTGTCGAACTCGTAGCCGAAGTAATCTGCGGAGAACTTGAAGACCGGCCGGGGTTGTCCGTTGTTGACGTTCACCTTGAACACTTCGGAACCGTTTTCCTCGGAATTGAACCACTCTATCAGTACCCAGTCCTCCTCGGCGGGAAGGCGCGATACCACCCGGGGACTGAACAGGCGCTGCACATAGGTCTCGAACGCGAAGCGCGTGATGTTATTCTTGCTCGGCAATTCCACCCAGCGCCCGCCGTCTATGCCCACGGACAGCAGTTTCCACGCATAGGTTTTGACCTTGCCGGCCGCGCCGATGCCCGCGCGGTTGTAACCGATACGCCGTCCCGGCACCTCCACCGGCTGGCGCGTGCGGATCAGCAGGCGTTCGTCATTGGCCCAGTTCACCCCGACGATGTCCATGTGTTCCGCGCCCAGTGTATACGGGTTTTCATCCAGGTGCGCGGTCTCATAGATGTCCACCACGTAATTCTGTCCGGGCCCGGGCAGGCGCATGATCGCCAGGTGCTCGCCGGAAGGGGACAGGTCAACGTCGCGCACCAGGGGCCGCAGGGCGAACTCTTCCAGGGTCGGCGCCTCGAGCGCCGTAGCGGCCATCGCATAAAGTAGCAAGGTCAGAACAACTGAGGAGGCAACCACATGGCCAGGACATTTGTTCGTCATTCCCGCCTCCCGCCGTCATTCCCGCGCACCGGGGAAAAGACGATACAAGTCTTGAGAATAATGTAATGGTTAATATAGAGGTATGACGGCGCCCCGGCGCTTACGCGGGGCCACTCGTC
>VYCZ01000038.1:14805-18385 GCA_009843675.1 Gammaproteobacteria bacterium
CCCGCCTCCCGCCGTCATACCCGCGCAGGCGGGAATCCAGTCAGCAAGTCTTCATTATAAGGAATTGTTTAATCGCCTGGATTCCCGCCGGCGCGGGAATGACGCGGGGACAGGGGACAGATTTCAAATCTGTCCCCGACGTGCCGGACTCAGAACAGCGAGGAGAGATCATAACTGAACGAGGCGAAAATCCTGCGGTCAAACAGGCTGTAACCGGCGCCCAGGGGGATGTTATAGCCGACAGCCGTTCCGGTGGACGGGCTGAACCCACTCCACCCCACTACCGGCGGGGACACGTCGAAGATGTTGCGCACGCCGACGATCACCTGGAAGCGCCGGTTCGGATCGCGGTAGCGGATCGACAGGTTGTGGAAGAACCTGTCGCCGGCTTCAGCAACGTTGGTGACGGATTCATCTCCCGGCAATGTGTATACGGGCTCTTCATCGGTGGCGCCGATATAGTCCGTGGTCCAGATGAAGGTGAAATCACGCCACTGGAAGCGCATGTCCGCCTCGCCGCGCCAGTTCGGGTAGGAATGGCGGCCCGCGTAATTGGTCGGTTTCTCATCGCCCAGGCCATACTGGTACGCGAGCAGGCGCGTGGCCAGGATGTCCACGCTGAGGTCGCCGAACGAGAACTCTCGATCCGCGCGCACGGTGATGTCATACCCCAGGGAGCGCTCTATCGCGACGTTGATGTACGAGGAGTTGACGCCGGTGAGCTCTCCATTCTGATTGCGATCGCCGACCAGGTCGCACTCCTCGGCGCTGAAGTTCAGGGAATTGTAACAGCGCGACAGGATTTCGCTGGCGCCGAGCCGGGAGATGGAGTTCTTGAGGTCGATATCGTAGTAATCGAACGCAGCGCTGAGATTGAGGCCGAGGGCCGGAAAGCGGCCGGCCAGGTCCGGCGTCAGGATAAATCCCAGGGTCCATGAGTCCGAGGTCTCCGCCTCCAGGTCGGGATTGCCCCCCGAGGCGACCCGGATGCTTGTGGAGGGGGCATAGCCGGGAGGGATGACGCCCTGGTTCTCCAATGCTTCACAGTTCCGGTACTGGTTGCTGGTCGGGTCCAGGTCCTGGGACGGGTCGCGGAACCGGTCACAGGGGTCTGCCCTGGAGGCGACAAACCCGGTCACCGGCGCCAGGTTCAGGTGGAACAGCGCCGGCGCGCGGAACGAGGTGCCCACTGACGAGCGCATGCGCAACACGGGATTGACCGCGTAATTGAACAGCAGGCGCCAGGTGGTATCGCTGCCGTAGGAACTGTAATGGGTATACCGGAAGGATCCGTTCACCGTGAGTTCCTCCGCCACGCTGACGTCGCCCAGCTTGAAGCCCGAGAGCAGCGGCACCTCCACTTCCGTATAGCCTTCTATCACCCGGTCAGCGCCCGTGGTAATCCCGGACGAGGTGAATCCCCACTGGTTGTCTTCCACCGCCGCCGGGGGCGGGCGGTCGTTGATGCTGCGGCTGCGCCAATCCATGCCCACCACCCCGCGCGCTTCGCCGGCAGGCGCATCAAACAGGCGCCCCTCCAGGGAGAACGCCGCAGTCCACAGATCGTAAGCGGTCTTGAGCTGCTGCCGCGCGCGGATATAATCCACCGCCTCCGCCGGGACCTCGCCGCGCCGCAGGGCATCCTCATTGAACAGGTCCAGGGGAACGCAGTCCGGGTCGGGGCCGTCAGCCAGGATGCGGCTCACCAGCGCGCCTTCGAAGTTGGCGCCGGCCAGGAGCTGGCCCGGGTCCAGGATGCAGTGAAGGTTGCCGTCCGGCCCGATCGCGGCGGACATGGCCCGCGCCACCTTGTCCTTCAACCAGACATCGTACTCCCACTCGCCTCGGCTCCAGGAATACCCGCCGTCAGCCTTCCAGCTGAACTCGCCCAGGTCTCCTTCGAGGCCCAGGCGCAACGCGCCCACGTCGTTCTGCACTTCCGTAACCGGGTCCAGCAGGTTGTAACTCATCACCACCGGCTGGGCGATGCCGCCGATACCGCCGAACGGGTTGGTCGGGTTGGCGGGGTGGACATAAGGAAATAATTGCCGGTACCCGTTGTTGTAGCTTTCATCGCGGTGCGTGAAATAAAATTCGTAGCTGGCGCTGACCGTGCCCAGCAGTCCGCCCAGCTCGAAATCCAGCAGTCCGTCACTGTACGCCTGGATGCGCCGGCGCTCCGGTATCAGGTCCTCTTCGCCCCAGTTGCGGTCGTCCCGGTATCCTGCTTCCGGCACTCTCTCGCCGTTCCTGTCGCCAAGCTCGCGCCAGGGCAGGCCGGTCCCGGCCAGGTCGGCGCCCGGGTCGCGCACCAGGGAAATCGCCGGGCCGATCCCGTACACGTCCACGAAACCGAATACCGAACCAAAGCAGCGGTCGCGCGTGGGCGCATAAATCGAAGGATGGATGCCTCCGTCGGTCAGCGGGCGCTCATCGCAGAAACTGTAGTCCTGTTCGTCCCGCCCTACCGGCCCCAGGGTCGAGAACTCGACCGCGGCGTCGATATAACCACGATCCCAGGTCTTGCCGAACAGTCCGCTCACCGAACCGTAATCGAGTTCATCCTGGTAGTAACCTTCGAGAATAACGTCATCGAAGCGTTTCCTGGTGATGATGTTCACTACTCCGGCGATGGCATCGGCGCCGTAGATGGAGGAGGCGCCGTCCTTGAGGATTTCGATCCGGTCGATGGCGACGTCCGGGATCGAGTTCAGGTCCACGCTGTTGACCTGGCCGCGGGTGCCCGCCGGCGTAAAGCGGCGGCCGTTCACCAGGATCAGAGTGCGGCCCGGATCGAGGCTGCGCAGGCCGAACGTGTTGACGCCGGGGCCGCCGGAAACTACGAAACCGCCGAACGTGTTGTCAACCTGTGCGCCGGAGGCCAGGGCGCTGGTTTGCAATATCTCCGAGGTGTTGGCCATGCCCGCCAGGGTGGCGCTCTCGCTGGTAATGACCGTTACCGGCAAGGCCGATGTGAATGCGTCGCGGCGGATGCGCGAGCCGGTGACGATAATTTCCTCGGTTGCCTCGGTGCGCGCCGGTTGCGCCGTTTCCTCGTCGGTGTCCGCGTCGGGCGGCGGTTGATCGCTCGCCGCAGTCCGGTCAGCGTGCGGTTGCGATTCCTGCGTTTCATCCTGCCGGCCGGGGTCCTGTTCCGCTGTCTCGGTTGCCTGTTGTTCTTCCCCGTCGCCCTGGCCTGCTGCCTGTTCCGCCTGGGGCATCGGCGTTTCAATCATATCCCGCGCCGCCACCGCCGACGCGGCAGGCAACAACAGAACGAGCCCCAGGAGAAGAGGAAAAAGGGATAGTTGCTGCGTCACTGTTGTCGGTTCTCCGGTGAAATTCTGAAAGTCACTTAATGAAGTGATAGATATAGAATGCAAGCTCGGAACACATACTATACTATTCCGTACACAAGTCCAAAGGTGCCCGGATGCACGGGCGCACACGGCGTCCTCAGCCGATGAGCGCCCCGTGGTCGGTAAAGAAGATGACGTCCGCGTCGGTCAGGTCTGCCGCCTCGGTGTCCTGCAGCGTCACCGACCCGCCGCCGTGCCCGCTGAGGTCGATGACCAGGTCG
>VYCZ01000294.1:0-12398 GCA_009843675.1 Gammaproteobacteria bacterium
TGGCTCATTCCGCTGGCTGAGCGGCAGGGAGATCAGCATTGCGGGCAGGCCCGTGCGGGCGCTCAGGGTGAACTACGTGGGTGAACTGGGCTGGGAACTGCACCCGCTGATGAAATACCTGGAGGAGTTGTACGATGCCCTGCAGGAGGCGGGCGCGGCCCTCGGCCTGACCGATTTCGGGCTGTACGCGGTCAACAGCCTGCGCCTGGAGAAGGGGTACCGGGGCTGGGGCGCGGAACTGACCAACGAAGTCACCATGATCGATGCGGACATGGCGCGTTTCCTCAGGCTGGACAAGGAGGACTTCACGGGGAAACGGGCCACCCTTGAGCAACGGGACAGGAGCCTCCAACTGGTGTATTTCGAAGTGGATGCCACCGACTCCGACGTGCGCGGCAGCGAACCGCTGTACCACGGCGATGCATGCGTCGGCGTGACCACGTCCGGTGGTTACGGCCATTACGTGCGCAAAAGCCTGGGTTTCGGCTACGTTCCGCCGCAACTGGCAGCACCCGGCACGGAACTGGACGTCGGTCTGCTCGGTGAACGGCGCCGGGTGAAGGTACTGCAGGAACCGGTGTATGATCCGGCCAATGAACGGCTGAGAGCATAATGTCCGGCGCCACGCCAAACCTTCCCGCACGCGCCGAAGTAGTCATCATCGGCGGCGGCGTGATCGGTTGCTCCATCGCCTATCACCTGGCCAAATTCCAGTCCATGGACGTGGTATTGCTGGAACGCCAACAACTCACATCAGGCACGACCTGGCACGCGGCCGGCCTGATCGGGCAGTTACGCGGTTCCATCAACATGACCCGTCTGGCCCGTTACACCCGGGAACTGTACGAGGGGCTGGAAGTCGAAACGGGACAGGCAACGGGTTACAGGAAATGCGGGTCGGTGTCTATTGCCACCCATGAAGAACGCTTCGAGGAGTTGAAACGTAACGCGTCCATGGCAAAGGTGTTCGGGCTGGAGGTGAGCGTGGTCACACCCGCCGAGATCAGAGAGCGCATACCATTGCTGTACACCGACGACGTCATCGGCGGGATCCATATCCCTACCGACGGTTACGCCAACGCGGTGGACATCACGCAGGCCCTGGCCATGGGCGCGCGCACTGCCGGCGCAAGGATTTTCCAGAATGTGGAAGTAACCGCCATCCGCACCGCGGCAGGCAATCTCACCGGCGTCAGCACCGGGTACGGCGACGTGGATGCCGATTACGTGGTACTGTGCGCCGGCATGTGGACGCGGGACCTGGCCGCCGGCATCGGAGTGAACGTGCCGCTGCACGCGTGTGAGCACTATTACGCGTTGTTCGAATCTGTCGCCGGCCTGGATGAGAGCCTGCCGGTGATACGGGATTATGACGCCTGCACCTATTACAAGCACGATGCCGGTAAACTGCTGGTCGGCGCGTTTGAACCTCACGCCCGGCCCTGGGGTATGGACGGTATTCCGGAGGACTTCTGCTTCGACGAGATCGCGGGTGACTTCGATCATTTCGAGCCGATCCTGCAGGGCGCCATGGCACGTGTACCGGCCCTGGAGTCAGCCGGTATCCAGAAATTCTTCTGCGGCCCGGAGAGCTTCACGCCCGACGTCCGTTACCACCTGGGCCAGGCCCCGGAGTTCGACAACTGTTTCGTTGCCGCAGGCCTGAATTCCATCGGCCTGCAGTCCGCGGGCGGGATAGGCAAGGTGGTGGCGGAATGGATGCGCGCCGGACGCCCCCCGGCAGACCTCTGGGAAGTGGACGTGCGCCGCAATATGCCGTTCCAGGGCAACCGCAAATACCTGCACGAGCGCGTGTCCGAGAGCCTGGGCCTGCTCTATGCCAGGCATTACCCCTATCGCCAGTATGAAAGCGCCCGCGGCGTGCGCAAGTCGCCGCTCTACGAGCGCCTGGCAGCCGCCGGCGCCTGCCACGGCGAGACCGCCGGCTGGGAGCGGCCGAACTGGTACGCGCCGCCGGGGATGGAAGCCCGGTACGAAGTCAGCTACGGGCGCCAGAACTGGTTCGAATACTCGGCCGCGGAGCACCGCGCGGCGCGCGAAAACGTGGCCCTGTTCGACCAGTCGTCCTTCGCCAAGTACCGCCTGGAAGGACCGGACGCGGCGCGGGCGCTGAACTACGTGTGCGCCAATGATGTTGACGTGCGGCCCGGCCGCATAGTCTACACCCAGTGGCTGAACGGGAATGGAGGGATAGAGGCGGACCTGACGGTAACGCGCCTGGGTGAGGACAGTTTCCTGATCGTCACGGCCGCGGCCACGGAAGTGCGCGATTTTCACTGGCTGAAACGGCACGTCCCCGCCGACGCGCACTGTGTGCTCACCAACGTAACCTCAGCCATGGGTGTGATATCCGTGATGGGCCCCAACGCGCGCAAGCTGTTGCAACCGTTGACACCCGACGACCTGTCGAACGAGGCGTTCGGCTTTGCGAACAGCCGGGAGATTGAACTGGGCTACGCGCATGTGCGCGCCTCGCGCATCACTTTCGTAGGCGAACTGGGTTGGGAACTGTATATACCGACCGAGTTCGTCGCCGGGGTCTACGATGAAATCACGGCTGCCGGAGAGGCGCTGGGCCTGGCCCATGCCGGTTACCACGCACTGGATTCGCTGCGCATCGAGAAGGCCTACCGGCACTGGGGCCACGACATCACCGACGAGGACACGCCGCTGGAGGCGGGCCTGGGGTTCACGGTGAAGTTCGACAAACCGGGCGGTTTCATCGGCCGCGACGCGTTGCTCAGGCAGCGCGAACAGGGCCTGCAGAGGCGCCTGCTGCAGTTCAGGCTGCTGGACCCGGAACCCCTGCTTTACCACAACGAACCGGTTTGGCATCGGGGCCGGATTGTCGGCCACATCACCTCCGGCAGTTACGGCCACACCCTGGGCGGCAGCGTTGGCCTGGGTTATGTCGACACGTCGCAGGTACAGGACGCCGGAGAACTGCTGGAGGACGGCTTCGAGATCGAGGTGGCCGGCGTACGCGTCCCGGCCCAAGCCTCGCTGCGCCCGATGTACGATCCCGGCAACAAACGCATCCGCTGCTGATATCAGGCCCTGCCGATAGCCTCCCGCGGCAGGAATATGGGAAACCTCGACCTCACCTCCAGGTCGGCCTCATCACTGACGTGGTTCGGGAAATGGCTCGCGAGGATGGCCCGCTTCTTCTCGATGGCCTTCTGCAACATGACCGGCTTGCCATTCTCCTCCCACACGGTGGGACTGGTCCGGTCGCCGAAATCCGGGTAGATATATTCGCTCTGCATGACCTTCAGAGTGCGGTCCGAGCCCAGGTAATGGCCCTCTCCACTGGTACAGACCTGTTTGATCTCGTCAAAACCCAGGGTCTCCGCGTTCACCTCGATGCCGCGCGTGACCCGCAGGGCCGCGCCGAGCACGTCATTGTCCAGCAGCAGGCTCTCCGGACAGGTGCCCAGCAGGCTTGCGTACATACCTGCCGATTCGTACACCAGGTTGGCGCCCGCCAGCGCCGCGGACAGGATTGTTCCGGCCCGTTCCGCACCGGCCTGGAAATCCGGAAATTTCGCATCCGTCATGCCGCAGGCGGTGCCGAACGGCAGGTCGTAGACAATACCCATCTGGGCGCAGGCCGCGGACAGAAGGCCCTGCTCGGGCGAACCGCCGCTCATGGCGCCGGTGCGCAGGTCGGAGACGAACGGCCAGGCGCCGAGAATGGCCGGGGCGCCGGGTTCGATCGCATTCACGTAGACCAGGCCGCCCAGACATTCTGCCCAGGCCTGGGAAACCGCGCCCGCCAGGCACGCCGGCGTGGTGGCGCCGGCCTGCCCCGCAGACAGCAGCAGCACCGGCATGCCGCCCTGGACCGCGGCCCGCAGGCATTCCAGCGATTCCTGTGCAAACTTCATGGGCGGCACGACGAAGCAGTTGGACTGGCTGACAAACGGCCTTGCCCGCCACGCGGCCTCGCCGCCGGCCATGACGTGCAGCATTTCCAGGGTCTTTTCCAGGTGGGCGGCTTCGGTCCAGCTCGAGGCGACGTGCTTGCCGGTGCCCATGGCCACGCAATAGGCGGTGTTGAGGTCCATCTCGTAGTTGTCGGCAACATCGCGCAACACGCAGGTACGCTGGAACATGTGTATATGTTCGCAGGTGTCGGCGATGCGCGCCATGTCGTACAGGTCCTGCGCCGTTGATTCCCGGTAGCTGTTGTTTTCCGGGTCGGCGACCATGACCGCCGCCCCGGCCGTGGAGAAGTGCACCCGGCTGCCGCTGAGGTCCAGGTCGTGCCCGGGGTCCTGGCCGTGCAGCACCAGGTTGCGCCGGGCCAGCGCCATGGCGTTTTCGACTACGGGTCTCGGCATTCTCAGGCGGCCGTCGCTGCCAAGCACCGCGCCTGCTGCGGTACAGGTCTCTATGCAGTGCGGCGTGGCCTCGATGAAGCCGACTTCCTCCAGGATCCTGAAGATATTTTCATTTACGGCCTCGACGTCAGCGTCTTTCAGCGGCCGGAACTGGCCGCCGGCCTCGCCGGGATGAACGGGCTTGAGCGCATCATCCAGGGGCGCAGCGCGTAATGCCCTGCGCGCTTTTCTTCCACCTGATTGCCTTGCCATCGTCTTCGCCTCCAGGGTTCGGAATGACAGGTGAGCTTACCCGTCATGCCGGACTTGTTCCGGCATCCAGTAATTATAGAGTGTCGCCTCCAGCGACGCATTATTCTACTGGATTCCCGAATGCGCGGGAATGACGGATGCGGGAGTTTACGCGGCGACGGCTGTGCGCGTCGTCACGAGGCGGGTGCCGGTATCCGCGGCTTCGGCCGCGTCCCGGCAGTAGGCGTCCGCGCCTACCGCCCTGCCGAACTCCTCGTTCAGCGGCGCGCCACCCACCATCACGATGTAATCATTCCGGATGTTCTGTGACACCATCTCGTCGATGACAACCTTCATATAAGGCATGGTGGTGGTGAGCAGGGCCGACATGCCGAGAATATCCGGCTTGTGCTGCTCCAGCGCGGCAAAATAGTCCTCGACGCTGTTGTTGATGCCGATGTTGACAACCTCGAAACCGGCACCCTCCATCATCATGCCTACCAGGTTCTTGCCGATGTCGTGGATATCGCCCTTGACGGTGCCGATCACCATCTTGCCGATGGGCTTGGCCCCGGTCTCCGCCAGCAACGGGCGCAACACCTCCATGCCGCCCTTCATGGCGTTGGCCGCCAGCAACACCTCCGGCACGAACAGGATGCCGTCGCGGAAATCGATGCCGACGATCTGCATGCCGCCGACCAGCGCTTCGTTCAACACCTTGTCCGCGGCCCAACCCCGGTCCAGCAGAAGCTCCGTACCTTCGACGATCTCATCCCGGAGACCGTCGTACAAGTCGTCGTGCATCTGCTCCACCAGTTCGGAATCGTCGAGTTCCGACAGGACCAGTTCTTCTTCCTGGTCGTCAACCCAGTTGTCTACCGCCGCTTCTTGAATCGTCACTGTCATGTCTCCCGGATGCCGGAAATTTCGCGGAAGTCTGAATTAGACCGCAATTTCGTGTATATGAAAGCACGACATCGTTGCATCCAAATGCGACATATCGGTTAATTTATTTGTAAACGGGAGCATATTTGTTCGCTATTATTAGCGCTGTTCCGGAAACCAACCGCTTGAAACAACGCCATGGCAATGACATCTCAGGTTATCGGGGAGCAGTTACCTTCGATTGAACCGCAGGCGGACGGCCTGGTGATCGCCTGGCCGGGGGGAGACTGCAGCCGCCACCTGTACTACTGGCTGCGGGAAAACTGCCACTGCCCGCAATGCACACACCAGGATGCCTGGGAGCGTATCGCCGATTTCCTGGCGATCCCCCTGGATATTACGCCGGACAAGTTCAGCGGCGACGCCCGCGGACTGCATCTCACCTGGCCCGAACACGGGGCCGACTGTGACGGGACTTTCTATAGCTGGGACTGGCTGTACCGCCACCGCTGCGAACGGGAGGCGCGCCTGGAGCGCAAGCAACGGCGCACGGCCTGGACCGCCCGGGAGTTTGACATCAAGCGTGTGTCCGTCGGCTTTACAGGTGTCATGGCCGGCGATAACGCCCTGCTGGAAATGCTGGAGCATATCGATGATACGGGCGTAGCCCTGGTCACCGGCGTGCCGTCGGAACATCTTGCCGTCGTGCGCCTGGCGGAACGCATCGCCTTCATCGAGGAATCCCACTTCGGCCGCTACTTCGACGTGGAATCGAAACCTGACCCGGAAAACCTGGCCTATACGCCGCGGGCGCTGTATCCCCATAACGACCTCCCCAGCCGCACTCATCTGCCGGGAATCCAGTTCCTGCATTGCCTGCAGAACGACGCGCAGGGCGGGGACAGCATCATGGTCGATTCTATCGCTTCGGCCGGGAAGCTGCAGCAAACGGATGCGGCGGCTTTCGAGCTGCTGAGCACCCATAAGGTCACGTTCACCTACGTCGCCGAAGACCGGCATATCGTCAATCGCGGCTGCGTGATAGAGGTCGATGAAGACGGCAATATCATCGGCACCCGGCTGCACCCGGCGCTGCTGGGACCGGTGGACATCGAACCGGAGTTACAGGCGCAGTTCTACCGGGCGCACCGGGCGCTTCTCGACATCGCTACCAGCGCCGAGATGCAGTACCGCTTCCGCCTGAACAATGGCGACTGCCAGGTATTCGATAACCATCGCATCATGCACGCGCGCAGCGAGTTCGATCCGGACAGCGGCTACCGGCATTTGCAGGGCTGCTACATCTGCCGGGACGATCTGCGGAGCCGCCTCGAGGTGTTGCGCAGGACAGGCGGGAATTTCCGTCACACGTGACCCGGCGTCTCACATCCAACAATGTCGCATAGAGTATAAAAAATGTCGGTTCAGGGATTGTGGTAGAATAGCTCTTTACTATAATAAAAATAATGCACCAAACAATGGGTATAGAGTATGTCCAATAATGCCGAATTCAAACGCAATAAGCTGAACTGCGCAATCCTGTCAGCCCTCACCGCAACGGCAGTCAGTTCTCCCGCCAACGCACAGATCGAAGAAATCATCGTAACCGCGACCAAGCGCGCCGAATCCACCCAGGACATCCCGGTATCGGTCTCCGCCCTGCAGGGCGAGGACCTCCAGGAACTGCGCATCAGCACCTTCGATGATTACGTCAGGTACCTGCCCAACGTGGTGACCATGGGCACCGGCCCCGGGCAGAGCGAACTCTACATCCGCGGCGCCGCCACCGAGCAATCGAAAAATACCATCTCGGCGATCCAGGGATCGGCGCCGGCGGTGGCATTGTACGTGGATGAGATGCCGGTCGCGTTCGGAGGGCGCAACCTGGACGTTTATGCGACGGACCTCAACCGTATCGAAGTATTGCCGGGACCCCAGGGTACCCTGTTCGGCGCCAGTTCCCAGTCCGGCACGGTGCGCCTGATCACCAATAAACCCGTGCAGGGCGAATTCCAGGCCGGCGCCAGTGTTGACGTGTCCACCACCCGTGGCGGCGCCGTCAGTAACTCCCAGGAAGCCTATCTCAACGTGTCCCTGAGAGACGATCTGGCCGTGCGCATCGCTGCCTACCACGACGAGCAGGCCGGCTGGATCGACAACATCAGCAACCTTGACGGCAGTGGCAATGTAATCCCCGGCGGTTTCGAAACCAACGATGGCGGCCTTGTCACCGTGCTTAATCGAAACACCGCCAATGTTTCGGCGGGATTCATCCATCCTGACAGCCCCGTCGAAGCCGCGGAAAACAGCGCGCTGGTCGAAGACGACTTCAACGATGCCACCTACATCGGCGGGCGCTTCAGTCTGGCCTATGAACCGACAGACAACTTTGGCCTGCTGGTGCAGCATACCCAGCAATCCCTGGAGGCGGATGGTGTGTTCGCCTATGACCCCAACCTGGACGGCGAGAGCAGCACAACCCGCTTCACCCGCGACACCAGCGAGGACGATTTCGGCCTGACCACCCTGACCCTTAACGGACGCATCGGCATGCTGGATATGATCTACACCGTCGGTTACCTGGACCGGGAGATGGAGGCTCTTGTAGACTACACGGACTATACCGCAGGCGGCGGCTACCAGGTGTACTACCTGTGTGCCCCGGTCAGGGATTGGGGCGGTAACGGATTTGTGGGCTATGGCGGCACGGTGGGCGTGAGCGAATGCCACGACCCGGAGGCACAGTACATCGACAATAACGACAGCAAACGCGTCACCCAGGAATTCCGCGTCTCCATGCCGGACGACCACCGCATCCGGGTGACTGCAGGCGCGTTCTTTGATGAACAGACAACCAATGGAACAGCTTCTTTCGAGGACGCGGCTACCCAGGACGACGGTGACGGACACTGGTTGCCCCTGGCAATGATAGGCGACCAGGTGCCGGGTACGAACGCAGACCCCAACGTGCCGTTCAATCCCAGGGTCAGTTTCGTCAACGACTACACCCGCAAGACCGAACAGATGGCCCTGTTCGGGCAGCTTGATTTCGATCTCACGCCGACCGTTACCGCCAGTTTCGGCGCGCGTTGGTACGATATCGACTTCGATTTCAAGGGAAACAGCAGCTTCTCTTTCGGCTGCAAGGACTTTGACGGGATTGTCGGCAATGAAGCCGGCCCTTGTGACTCCAGTTTCGGGCGCGGCGGATTCGATGCCACCAGTCCCACCTCGGGCAACAATGTGACTGCCCGGCTGGCGGCCCTGGGTACGGGTACTCTGGAGGCTCTCTCGACTGTCAATGCCGATGCCTGCCGGCCTGACGCCCCCAGGTGTCGCGGCGGTACCGGGGACATGTTCAGCTCCAGTGCAGAGGAGGTACTGGCAGACATCCAGAACGGTTCCCTCAACGTGAGCAACCTGGACAGCGACGGTGTCCTGAATGAATCAGACGTCATCTTCCGGGCTTCACTGGACTGGAAGGTGACCGACGACATCCTGTTGTTCACCACCTTCGGCCAGGGCTTCCGCCCACCCGTTACAAACAGGAACGCCGGTAAACGTTCTAACAGGCAAACCGGTCCGTATGAGGGTTACCGTGTGCCGGCAATCGCCTTGACCGACAAGATGGACAACTACGAGTGGGGCATCAAGGCGGATTTCTTGGACAGGACGCTACGGGCCAACGCGACCGGTTACTATTCCGAGATAGACGACCTGCAGGTATCCCGGTTTGACCCCGCCAACGTGGCCTTCCTGGTGTTCATTGAGAACGTGGGCGATGCGGAGATCCTGGGCGCTGACGGTGATTTCACCTGGGCGCCGACGGACAACCTGACCATTGCTGGCGCCTTCAGTTTCGTCGACAGCGAGATTACCAGTCTGAATCCACAGCTTGACGGCATTGCCGTGCCGGTGGGCAGTGAACTGCCGTTCACTCCGGACTTCTCCGGCAACCTGCGGGCGCGCTATGAATTCGACGTGCCTGTCATGGGCGGGGCGAATGCCTATATCTCAGGCGGCCTCAGCTACACCGGCGAGAGCAAGTCGGGCATCGCGGGCAGCGCTTTCGCCGTTGAAGACACGCTCAAGCGCACTCACGGCGGCCGCGGTTCAGGACTCAAGATTGCCAATGAGGGCGGCGACTTTGCTGCCGGCAACTGCGGCGCCTACGATGCTCCCATCGCCTGCCCGAACGGCAGGTACGTGCAGGATGACTACGTCCTGCTGGATATGGCAGTCGGTTTCAGGAGCGATACCTGGGGTGCGGAACTGTTCGTGAATAATGTCACCGATGAACGGGCCGAACTGCACATCGATACCTTGCAGTATGTGCCCAAGGTGGTAACCAACCGGCCGCGCACTTTCGGCGTCCGGTTCTCCTACGACTATAACTGATGTGACAGGGGACACCCCCCGGCTCAAACGGGGAATTCCCTGAGTAATGTTGAACGGGGACGGATATCCGTCCCCGGATGCTGCAAATCCGTCCCCGGACGCACCTCCCCCCTGTAACGGGGACGGATTTGGTTTCTGTGGTACTGTATGGCTGTGAATTCCAATCAAACAGACGCGCCTGAAAATCTTACCCTTGCAAAACAACTGATTCAAACTGGCAGGTTCGACGAGGCGCTCTCAACGGCGGAAAGTTTCCTGGCATCCGGACCGGATGAGGAAGACCGCATAGAGGCGTTGTACCTGCTGGCGGTCGCTCAGCGTTACGCCAACCGGCGCAGCGAGGCATTGGCGACACTGGACACCCTGCTCGCCGGCAATCCCGAACATGCCCGCGCGCACCAGGAACGCGGCCATATCTTCCTGTCCCTCAACCGCAGCGAAGACGCCGCCCCGGCTTATGCCAGGGCGGTTGAACTGAATCCCGCGCTGAAGGCCAGCCTGAATGCGCTCGTCAATCTGGAGGAACGCCTTGGCAGGGCGGAACAGGCCCAACTGGCCCGGGAACGGCTGGATTTCCTCAACCGGTTGCCGCCGGAACTGGTCAACGTCCTTGACCTGGTTCACGAGAACAAACTCTACAAAGCGGAACTGTTGTGCCGGGATTACCTGAAAAAACACAGGCACCATATCGAGGCCATGCGCCTGCTGGCGGAAATCGGGGTCAGGATGGGTATTTACGACGATGCGGAGTTCCTGCTGGAAAGTTGCGTGGAGTTCGCTCCGGACCACCTGCAGGCCCGCATCGATTACGTCAACATCCTGATCAGGAAGACCCGTTTTGAAAAAGCCCATGAACAGGCAAAGCTGCTGCTGGAACGGGAACCCGGTAATCCGGGCTTCCAAAGCACCCTGGCAACCACACTCGTGGGCCTGGGCAGGTTCGAAGAGGGAATTGCCTTGTACCGGGAAGTATTGGAAGCCCACCCCTACCGCACCGAACTGCACGTACAGGCAGGTCATGCCCGGAAGACCGTGGGCCAACTGGACGAGGCTATCGAGTCCTACCGCGAAGCCTACCGGCGCAGGCCGGACTACGGCGACGCCTACTGGAGTCTGGCCAACACCAAGACCTATAAATTCACGGATGAGGAGATTGACGATATCAGGCATTACGCGGATGCACCCGGCGTGGCGCCCACCGACCGGGTCAACCTGTGTTTCGCCGGCGGCAAGGCGCTGGAAGACCGCAGGGAGTACGGCGAAGCATTCGCCTGTTACGAAAAGGGCAACGGCCTGAAGCTGCGCCAGACCGGATACAGGATCGAAAAGATGGAGGCGCGCGTGGAGGCGCAGGTTGGGACCTGTACCGGCGAATTGTTTACACGCCGGCAGGGAGTCGGGTCTGATGACCGCGACCCGATCTTCATCGTCGGACTTCCCCGCTCCGGCTCCACCTTGCTGGAACAGATCCTGGCGTCCCACAGCATGGTGGACGGCACCATGGAACTGCACAACATACTCGCGCTGGCGCAGAAACTGCGCGGGCGTGAACCTGAAAAGTCGTCCCGGTATCCCGCCATCCTGCATGAACTGGAGCAAGACTACTTCCGGCGGTTTGGGGAACAATACATCAAGGATACCGGGGTCTATCGGGGCGATGCGCCCCTGTTCATCGACAAGATGCCGAACAATTTCCTGCATATCGGTCTCATTCGCCTGATATTGCCCAATGCCAGGGTGATCGACGCCCGGCGCGATCCCATGGCCTGCTGTTTCAGTTGCTACAAGCAGTTGTTCGGCGAGGGGCAGGAATTCACATACGGCCTGCAGGAATTGGGACGCTACTACCGCGCCTACGTACGGCTGATGGAACACTGGGACAGGGTGCTGCCCGGGTTCGTCCTGCGCGTAATGCACGAGGACGTGGTCGACGACCTGGAAACCCAGGTGCGGCGCATCCTGGACTTCTGCGGCCTGCCCTTCGAGGAAGCCTGCCTCAACTTCCATGAAACCGAACGCAGCGTGCGCACGCCCAGTTCCGAGCAGGTCAGGCAACCCATCTACCGCAGCGGCCTGGAACAATGGCGCAACTTCGAACCCTGGCTGGACCCGCTGAAAGAGGCGCTGGGACCGGATCTGCTCGAACAATGACCAAACCCGACCCGGCAACTATCAAGTCCCTGTTCGACCTGTACCGCGCGGGCGAATACCGGACGCTGCTGGAACGGGCGGAGTCCCTGCTCGAGACCTGGCCCGATGAACCGGCGCTGCACAGCCTGGCCGGTTCGGCCTGCCTGGAGATGCAAGACTATGACTCCGCTATCCGCAGGTACCGGGCGGCGCTGGCCATCAGGCCGGACCTGGCCAAGGTACATAACAGCCTGGGCATTGCCTGCCTGCAGTCGGGGCAACTTGAAAATGCCGCCAACAGTTTCCACAACGCGGTCAAACACGATTCACAACTCGCCCAGGCCTGGTTCAACCTCGGCATCGTCTCTGAGCACCGGAACCGGCTGGCGG